>NZ_JBHSQJ010000048.1:0-288 GCF_042658505.1 Streptacidiphilus monticola
CCGCCGGTGTCGACCCCGCCCGCGTCCAGCTCGCCGCCGCACACCACGCCCCCGGTGACGTCGCCGCCCGCGACGAGCCACAGCCCCTCGCCGAGCGAGTCGTCCAGCTCTCCCGGAGGCAGCCTGGCCAGCACCGGAAGCGACAGCTCCTCGCTGTTCCGGGCCGGAGTGCTGCTCGAAGGTCTCGGCCTGGCGCTCCTGGGCGTGCCGCTGCTGCGGCGCTTCACGCGCCGGGGACGGCACTGACCCGGACCTGACGGAACGTCAGGACGGCCCGAAGGACCGCCG
>NZ_JBHSQJ010000048.1:347-2575 GCF_042658505.1 Streptacidiphilus monticola
CCGTCCCGGCCGGGTGTGGGACCGGGACGTGCGTGGGAGGCTGCACGTACGCTCGGAGCCGTTGGGCCAGTCGACCGGACCAGGAGGGGGACGACAGCGTGGAGGGCGCACGGCGCAGCAACCCGGCGGCGAGGCTCGTGCGCCGGGGTTTCACCGACCCCGAGCACGCCCTGCGCCTTCTCGGTGAGCCGCCGCTCGCCGCGCACGCGAGCGACAGCGTGCTGCTCGACGCCCTCGCCGCCACCGCCGATCCGGACCTCGCGCTGCGCGGCCTCGACGGGCTGGTCCGGGCGCTGCCGCCGGGCGAGCAGCACCGCCTGCTGGACACGCTGACCACCGCCAAGCCGCTGCGCGACCGCCTGCTGTCGGTGCTCGGCGCGAGCGCGGCACTCGGGGAGCACCTGGCCCGGCACCCCGAGGACTGGCACGCGCTGGTCACCTTCGAGCTGCGCGACATCCACCCCGGCCCGGAGGAGTTCGTCCGCCGCCTCTACCGGCACATCTGGGAGGAGCGCGCCGACCTGCCCCGCGCGGACGCGCTGCGCTCCGGCTACCGGCGGCTGCTGCTCGGCATCGCGGCCCGGGACCTCACCGGCACCGCCGACCTCGCGCAGACGGCGGCCGAACTCGCCGACCTGGCGGGGGCGGTGCTCCAGGCGGCCCTCGACATCGCCGCGGAGGAGGAGCCCGACGCCGCCCGCGCCGCGAGGCTCGCCGTCATCGCCATGGGCAAGTGCGGCGGACGCGAACTCAACTACGTCTCGGACGTGGACGTCGTCTTCGTCGCGGAGCCCCGCGAGGGCGTCGAGGACCACAAGGCACTGCAGGCCGCGACCCGGCTCGCCTCCCGGTTGATGCGGCTGTGCTCCGACCCCACCCGCGAGGGCACCATCTGGCCGGTGGACGCCAACCTGAGGCCCGAGGGCAAGAACGGTCCGCTGGTGCGGACGCTCGCCAGCCACCTCGCGTACTACCAGCGGTGGGCCAAGACCTGGGAGTTCCAGGCCCTGCTGAAGGCCCGACCCGTCGCCGGGGACGCCGAGTTGGGGCAGGCATACCTGGACGCCGTGACCCCGCTGGTGTGGCAGGCGAGCGAGCGCGACAACTTCGTGGCCGACGTGCAGCACATGCGCCGCCGGGTGATCGAGGCCATTCCCGCCGCCGAGGTGGACCGTGAGCTGAAGCTGGGTCCGGGCGGACTGCGGGACGTGGAGTTCTCCGTGCAGCTGCTCCAACTCGTCCACGGGCGCAACAACCCGTCCCTGCACAGCGCCACCACGCTCACCGCGCTGGCCGACCTGTCCGCGGGCGGCTACGTCGGCCGCGCCGACGCCGCCGCGCTGGACAGCGCCTACCGGTTCCTGCGCACGCTGGAGCACCGCATCCAGCTGTTCCGGCTCCGCCGCACCCATCTGGTCCCCACCGACGAGGCCGAACTGCGGCGGCTGGGCCGCTCCTTGGGCCTGCGCACCGACCCGGTGGCCGAGCTGACGGCGGAGTGGCGGCGGCACGCCCGCGAGGTCCGGCGGCTGCACGAGAAGCTGTTCTACCGTCCGCTGCTGGACGCGGTCGCCCGCCTGGACGCCGCCGAGGCGGGCCTCGCCGTGCCCGACGGCCTCAGCCAGGACGCCGCCCACGCCCGGCTCGCCGCCCTCGGCTACCGCGAGCCCGCCGACGCCTTCCGGCACCTCCAGGCGCTGACGACGGGCGTCAGCCGCCGGGCCGCGCTGCAGCGGACGCTGCTGCCGGTGATGCTCGGCTGGTTCGCCGACTCGGCCGACCCGGACGCCGGACTGCTCAACTTCCGCAAGGTCTCCGACAGCCTCGGCGCCACCCCCTGGTACCTGCGGCTGCTGCGCGACGAGGGCGCGGCCGCCGAGCAGTTGGCCCGGGTGCTGTCCTCCGGGCGGCTCGCCCCCGACCTGCTGCTGCGCGCGCCCGAGGCGGTCAAACTGCTCGGTGACAGCGACGGACTGGTGCCGCGCCCCGGGCAGGTGCTCGACCGGGAGATCGCGGCCGCGGTCGGGCGCGCGGATGACGCCCCGTCAGCGGTCGCCGCGGCGCGGTCGGTTCGCCGCCGGGAACTGTTCCGGACGTCCGCGGCGGACGTGCTGGGAAGGCTGCCGGACGTGACCGAGGTCGGCGAGGAGCTGACCGCCATCGCGACGGCCACGCTGCGGGGCACCCTGCAGGACGTCGTCGCGGCGGCGGAGACCGCCGAGGTGCTG
>NZ_JBHSQJ010000048.1:2599-34083 GCF_042658505.1 Streptacidiphilus monticola
CCGACGCGGCTCGCCGTCATCGCGATGGGCCGCTACGGCGGCCACGAGCTGGGCTACGGCAGCGACGCGGACGTCATGTTCGTCCACGACCCCCGCCCTGGCGCGGACGAGTCGAAGGCGACGGCGGCGGCCCGGCAGGTCTTCGAGGAGCTGCGCCGTCTGCTGCAGGTGCCCTCGACCGAGCCCCCGCTCACCATCGACGCGGACCTGCGCCCGGAGGGCCGCCAGGGCCCGCTGGTGCGGACGCTCGCCTCGTACGCGGCCTACTACCGGCGCTGGTCGCACACCTGGGAGAGCCAGGCCCTGCTGCGTGCGGAGCCGGTGGCGGGAGACACCGAACTGGGCGCGGCCTTCCGCGAGCTGATCGACCCGCTGCGGTACCCGGAGGCCGGGGTGTCGGCGGGGGAGCTGCGGGAGATCCGCAGGATCAAGGCCCGGGTCGAGACCGAACGCCTGCCGCGCGGGGCGGACCCCACCACGCACACGAAGCTCGGCCGCGGCGGCCTGGCGGACGTCGAGTGGACGGTGCAACTGCTCCAGTTGCAGCACGGGGCGACCGTCCCCGGGCTGCGCACGACGCGGACGGGTGACGCCCTGTCAGCGGCGGTGGCCGCGGACCTGATGACCCCCGAACAGGCGGGGACGCTACGGGACGCCTGGATGCAGGCGAGCAGGGTGCGGAACGCGGTGATGCTGGTGCGGGGCAGGCCCGGTGACAGCTTCCCGAACGATCCCACGGAGCTGGCGGGGGTGGCCCGGTACCTGGGCTATGCGCCCGGCCACGCGGGGGAGATGGTCGACGACTACCGCCGCACGGCCCGCCGCGCCCGCCAGGTCATGGAGGACCTTTTCTACGGGTAGGCAGGTGCACCTGCCCCGTCAGGCGGCGCAGCCGCCGGGGGCGCGAGGAACTGCGCGAGCAACCCACCGCTCGGGGAGGTCCGACCTCATTTTGCGGGACGGACCTCCGTGGGTGGTGGGCCGGTCGCGCAGTTCCTCGCGCCCCTGGCGGCTGCGCCGCTTGGCGGACCGTGCGGGTCAGGGCTGGGGGGCGCCGACGGGTTCGGGCGTGGGTTCGGAGTCCGGCTGCTCCACGGGAGGGATGGTCGAGCTTTCCGTCGCGGCCGGGCGGCGGGGGAGGGAGAAGGCCCAGGCGCCGTACGCCGCGCGGGAGGCGACGAAGCCGAGGCCCGTGCAGAGCGCACCGGCCAGCGCGTCGACGAAGTAGTGGTTCGCGGTGCCGACGATGACGACCAGCGTGGCCAGCGGATAGATCAGCCCCAGCACCCGCAGCCAGGTCCGCCGGGCCAGGAAGGCGACGGTCAGGCCGCACCACAGGCTCCAGCCGATGTGCATGGAGGGCATCGCGGCGAACTGGTTGGACACGTGGGCCATGTCGCCCGAGGCCATCGAGCCCCAGGTGTGGTGCTTGGCGACGGTGTCGATGAAGTCGCCGCCCGTCATCAGCCGGGGCGGGGCCAGCGGGAAGAAGTAGAAGCCGAAGAGCGCGATGCCCGTCGTCACGAAGAGCGACAGCCGCGCCGCGGCGTAGCGGCCGGGGTGGCTGCGGAAGAGCCAGACAAGTACCGCGATCGTCAGGATGAAGTGCAGGGTGGCGTAGTAGTAGTTCATGCCGGTGATCAGCCAGCCGACGGAGTCGAAGGCGTGGTTGATCGAACGCTCGGCCGCGATGTGCAGGCTCTGCTCGAAGTGCCAGACTCCGCGCGCATGGTCCTGGGCGCGGTCCTCCATCTCCGGGACGGCGTTGCGGACCAGCGAGTAGATCCAGTAGCTGAATCCGATCAGCAGCAGTTCGAACCAGAGCCTGGGCCTGCCCGGCGAACGGAAGTGGCCGCGCACGGAACCCTGGAGTTGGCCCCATGCGCCACTGGTGTTCACTTCCCTCGCTGCCTTGCCCATAGGTCCGTAGTCTGCCATGTGCCTCCGGGCCGTCTGATCACCCTCTGGTCCGGTCTTCTTCGCCCGATGTCCCTCTCAGGTCCTACTGAGCGGAAGGGGCGGGCCCCTCGCCCGACCGGGTGAGGGGCCCCTGCTCGTTGGCCTTACTTCCAGCTGTCGTTCAGCGTGACGCTGCCCGAGGCGCCGGTGGTGTAGCTGCGGTTGCTGCCGGACTCCCAGGTCACGTTCCCGGAGGCGTCCTTGATGAGGTACTTGTACTCGAAGGACGTGTTCGGCGCGATGCTGAGGGTCGTGCTCCAGACCGGGTAGCCGGAGGAGGAGAGGGCGACCGCCTTGCCGGTGTCCCAGAAGCCCAGGGCGTCGATGCTGCCGACGACGTAGACGTTCTGGCCGGTCACCGTCGTCCTGGTCTCGTCGAAGGTGACGCCGACCGGGGTCGTCGAGGCGGCGTTCCAACTGCTGCTGAGGGTGGCCGCCGCGGTTCCGGTGGTGGCGGTCCGGTTGGCGCCCGACTCCCACTCGACGGTGCCGTCCGGATCCTTCTTGATGAACTTGTAGGAGAAGGCCGTGTTGGACGGCAGGTTCACCGTGGCGGACCAGGTCGGGTAGTTGGCCGAGGAGAGGGCGACGGCGTTGGCGGTGTTCCAGCTGCCGAGCGCCGGGATCGAGCCGACCACGTAGACGTTCTGGCCGTACCAGGTGGTGGCGGTCTCGTTGAAGGTCTCCGCGACCGTGGTGGCGGACCCGTTGTAACTGTCCGTCAGGCCCGCGCTCGCACCGGAGCCGGTGGTGGCGGAGTGGTTGGAGCCGGGCTCCCAGGTGACGTTCCCGGCGGAGTCCTTCTCGATGTACTTGTACTGGATCGAGGTGTTCTGCGGCAGATTGACCGTGGTGGTCCAGGTGGAGCCGGACTGGGCCATCGGGATCGCGCTCGCCGGGGCCCAGTTGCCCAGGCCGGCCACCGAACCGACCAGGTAGAGCGGAGCGCTGGTCGGAGCGCCGGAGACGGTGAAGGTCTCGGCGACGGAACCGGCGGACGCGGACGGGGAAGCCGAAGTCGAAGTCGAAGCGGAAGCCGACGCGGACGGCGAGGCCGAAGCCGACGCGGACACGGACGGCGAAGCCGAAGCGCTCGCGCTCGGGGTCGCCGTCGTCGTGGCGTAGAGGGCGACCGCGTCCTTCGCGGCCACCGAGACGGTGGCGTTTCCGGAGGCGTCCACCGTCACCGTCGGGCCGGAGCAGCTGCCGGTCGCGGCGTTGTAGTCGCCGTGGATGACGTCGCAGTAGGTGCCTGCCGCGAGCCCGGTGGCGAAGGTCCTCGTCTGCGTGGACGTGCCGTTGTTGAGCGTGATCCAGGCCTTGCTGCCGCGCGAGAAGGCGATCAGGTTGGCCCCGTCGTCGTACCAGTTGGCCACGGACTGGCCGGCTGCGGCGTTGTGCCAGCCGACCATGTTGGCCACGCCCTGGGCGCGGTCGGTGCAGGTCCAGCCGTTGGAGCAGTCGGTGTCGGTGACGAAGCCGCTGCTGTCGGCCGGTGGGGAGTCGTCCGAGGTGTTCCAGTTGAAGCTGGAGTACACCTGGGGCGTGCCGTAGCCCCAGGCCAGCAGGAACTCGGTGGCCAGGTTGTAGGTGGCCCCGTTCTTGTAGTTGAGGGTGGAGCCGTCCCGCTCGGTGTCGTGGTTGGTGACCATCGACTCCTCCAGCGAGCTGGGCTGCAGGCCCCAACTGCTGCCGAAGGTCTTCAGGTTGGCGATGTTGCCGGTGAACTGGTTCTTCAGGTTGTCGGCGTAGTCGAAGCCGATGACGCTGCCGTTGCTCTCGAAGGCGGCCGGGGCCAGGTTGCCGCTGCTGCCCGGGAAGACCTCCTGGACGACGTACGGCCTGCCGCCCCAGACGGTGTTGTTCAGGCGGGAGAGGATGTTGGCGAAGTCGGCCTGGTTGATGTGCTTGGCCGCGTCCACCCGGAAGCCGTCGACGCCGTAGCCGATCAGCTTGTTGAGGTAGGCCGCCTCCTTGGAGCGGACGTCGTCGGACTCGGTGGAGAGGTCCTCCAGCGAGAGCAGGTCGCACTCCTGGACCTGCGTCTGGTTGTTCCAGTCGTTGATGACCATGCCCGCGTTGGGGCAGTTCGCCGGGTAGCTGTGGAAGTCGGCCGAGGTGTAGGGCACCTCCGCGTAGTTCATCGACGACTCGCTGAAGCTGTCGCCGCCGTAGGAGTCGGTGCTGGTCTGGTTGGACCCGGCCATGTGGTTGAGCACCACATCCGAGTAGACCTTGACGCCGGCGTTGTGACAGGCCGTCACCATGGCCTGGAACTGGGCCTCGGTGCCCATCCGGCTGTTCAGGTCGTAGCCCACCGGCTGGTACACCTCCCACCAGGGGTGGCTGGTCTGGTTCAGGCGGATCGAGTCCTGGGGCGGGGCGACCTGGACGGCGCCGTAGCCCTTGGGGCCGAGGACGTTGGTGCACTCCTTGGCGACCGAGTTCCAGTTCCACTCGAAGAGGTTGGCGATCACGTCGCCGCCGTTCGGGGAACTGGCCTGGGCGGTACCGGAACTGAGGGTGAGCGGGACGACGGCTCCGCCCGCGATCAGCGCTCCTGCGGCGAGCAGGGAGCGCAGAGCTTGACGCATCAGAGACTCCGGGGGTGTCCGGGGACGGGTGGGGGAGTACGGAGGGACGGCCAGACACTCCCGCCGCCGCCGTCGGCGCGTCAAGACGTTGGTGGAAACTTTTTCAGCATCTTGCTGAAACATCTTGCTGTCGCTACCTTCACAGGCAGCACAGTGGACGGCGAATGCACTCAAGGGAGAGAGCCCGTGCCCCAGCGTCCAAGACGCCCCATAAAGCCCAGAGTTGGGAGCCTGCTCGCGGCCACGGCGCTGCTCGCCCCCGCTCTCGCGCTGACCCATCCCGTCGCGGCGGCCGCGCTGCCCGCCGCACCCACGGACCGCGCGCTCGCCGCGACGCCGGACCGGCACGACCTCACCCGGGAGCAGTTCTACTTCGTGCTCCCGGACCGCTTCGCCGACGGCGACGCGTCCAACAACACCGGCGGCATCACCGGCGGCCGGCTGGACAACGGCTACGACCCCACCGACAAGGGCTTCTACCACGGCGGCGACCTGGCCGGCCTGATCGACAAGCTCGACTACATCAAGAAGCTCGGCACCACCGCCATCTGGATGGCGCCGATCTTCAAGAACAAGCCCGTCCAGGGCACCGGCGCGAACGCCTCGGCCGGCTACCACGGCTACTGGATCACCGACTTCACCCAGGTCGACCCGCACTTCGGCACCAACGCCCAGCTCCAGGAGCTGATCCGGAAGGCGCACGCCAAGGGCATCAAGGTCTTCTTCGACGTCATCACCAACCACACCGCCGACGTCGTCGACTACGCCGAGAAGACCTACGACTACCGTTCCACCGGCGCCTACCCGACGCTCGACGCGAACGGCCGCCCTGTGGACGAGACGGCGCTGGCCAACGCCAACGCGCTCAACGGAACCGCGAGTTACCCGAAGCTGACGAAGGACTCCTTCCCCTACACCCCGGTCTTCAACAGCCCCGCCGACGCCACCGCCAAGACGCCGGCCTGGCTCAACAACGTGACGCTCTACCACAACCGGGGCAACTCGACCTTCGCGGGCGAGAACGCGACGGAAGGCGACTTCTCCGGCCTGGACGACCTGGACACCCAGAACCCGGCCGTGGTCTCCGGCATGGAGCGCATCTACGAGCAGTGGGTGAAGAACTTCGGCGTCGACGGCTTCCGCATCGACACCGTCAAGAACGTCAACATGGCGTTCTGGCAGCAGTGGGCCCCGGCGCTCAAGCAGTTCGCGGCCGAGCAGGGCAACCGGAAGTTCTTCATGTTCGGTGAGGTCTACGACACCAACACCGACACCACCTCCTCCTACGTCACCCAGGGCAAGCTCTCCGCGACGCTCGACTTCCCGTTCCAGAACGCCGCGCGCGAGTACGCCTCCCAGGGCGCCTCGGCCAAGGTGCTGGCCGGCCTCTACGCGGACGACTGGAAGTACTCCACCGCCGACAGCAACGCGTACGAGCTGCCGACCTTCCTCGGCAACCACGACATGGGCCGCATCGGCTACTTCCTGGACAGCGACAATCCGGGCGCGAGCGCGGACGAGCTGCTGCAGAAGGACGAACTCGCCCAGCAGCTGCAGTTCCTGACGCGCGGTCAGCCGGTCGTCTACTACGGCGACGAGCAGGGCTTCACCGGCACCGGCGGCGACAAGTCGGCCCGGCAGGACATGTTCGCCAGCAGGACGGACGAGTACAACACCGACCCCGTGATCGGCGGCGCACCGGGCTCGGCCGACCGCTACGGCACCAGCGGGCCGCTCTACACGACCATCGCCCGGCTGGCCGCGCTGCGGAAGGCAAACCCGGCGCTCGAGGACGGCGCGCAGATCGAGCGCTACGCCGCCGACGGGCCCGGCGTCTACGCCTTCTCCCGCATCGACGCCAAGCAGCAGGTCGAGTACCTGGTCGCGGTCAACAACGCCGCCACCGCGCAGACCGTGTCGCTGCAGACCTACTCCGCGGGCATGCGGTTCGCCCCGATCTACGGCGCGAGCGGCGCGGCCCTGACCACCGGCACGGACGCCAAGCTGGGCGTCACCGTCCCGGCGCGCTCGGCCGTCGTCTACCAGGCGGCCGGCCGGCTGGCGACGCCCGCCGACGGGCCGTCGATCACGCTGACCGCCCCGGCGGACGGCACCGACGGCACCGTCGCCGTCAAGGCCGACGTGCCCGGAGGCGGCTTCGACCGGGTGACCGTGGCCGCCTCCGTCGGCGGCGGCACCTGGCAGGTGCTCGGCACCGCCGACCACGCGCCGTACCAGGTCAGCCAGGACCTCTCCCACGTCGCGGCCGGAACCACCGTGCGCTACAAGGCCGTTGTCGAGGACAGCGCGGGCCGGCTGGCCTCCGCCACCGGCTCGACCACGGTCGGCACCGCGCCGGCCGCGCTGAAGCCCACGGCCGTGGACCGCACCTACGCCGTCGTCCACTACCACCGCGCGGACGGCGACTACACCGGCTGGAACCTCTACGCCTGGGGCGACATCGCCGACGGCGAGGGCACCACGTGGCCGGACGGCCACCCCTTCGTCGGCCGCGACGCGTTCGGCGCCTTCGCCTACGTCAAGCTCAAGACGGGCGCGAGCAACGTCGGGTTCATCGTCGAGAAGAACGGCACCAAGGACGGCGACGCCGACCGCAGCATCGACCTGAGCGCGGGCGGCGAGGTCTGGGTCGACTCGGGTGATGCCACGACCTACACGAGCAACCCCGGGGCCAAGGACACCGTCCCCGACAACACCGTGATCCTCCACTACCGCCGTGCGGACGGGAACTACTCCGGCTGGGGCCTGCACACCTGGACCGGCGCGGCCGACCCGACCGACTGGTCGAGCCCGCTGCAGCCCTCCGGCACCGACGCGTTCGGCGACGTGTTCACCGTGCCTCTGTCGGCCGGGGCCACCTCGCTCAGCTACATCCTGCACAACGGCGACACCAAGGACCTGCCCGACGACCAGTCCCTGGTGTTCAGCCAGAGCGGCCGCGAGGTCTGGATCCTGTCCGGCCAGCCCGGCTACCTGCTGCCGGAGGCCGCCACCTCCGCCGCCGACCTGGACCTGAGCAAGGCCAAGGCGCAGTGGATCGACGCCGACACGGTCGCCCTCCCAGCGAGTTGGGGCTTCGGGCAGAACGTGCCCAAGGGCTCCTCGGCCGAGCTGGTCTACTCGCCCACCGGAGCGCTCGCCGTCAAGGACGGCGACCTGACCGACCCCGGCTACTGGCTGCGGCTGCTGCCGGTCACCGGCGGTCTGACGGACGCCCAGGTGAAGGCGCACCCGGAGCTCAAGGGCTACGCCGCCTTCACGATCGACCCGCGGGACCGCGGCCGGATCACCACCGCGCTGCGCGCCCAGGTGATCGCCACCGAGCGCCAGGCCAACGGCGCGCTGCTGGCCGCGACCGGCGTGCAGCTGCCGGGAGTACTCGACGACGTCTACGCCGCGAAGGCCGCCAAGGCGACGCTCGGACCGGTCGTGACCGCCCACACCGTGAAGCTCTCCGTCTGGGCGCCGACCGCGCAGAGCGTCCGGCTGGAGCTGTTCGACTCCGCGACGGGCACCCGGTCCACCGTGGTCCCGATGCGCCGTCAGAACGCCACCGGCACCTGGACGGTGACCGGGCCGAAGTCCTGGGCCGGGAAGTACTACCTGTTCCAGGTCAGGGTCTGGGCACCGAGCGTGCAGCAGGTCGTCACCAACGAGGTGACCGACCCCTACTCCGTGGCCCTGTCCACCGACTCGAAGCGCAGCCAGATCGTCGACCTGTCCGACGCCTCGCTGGCCCCGAGCGGCTGGTCGCAGGACCGCTCGCCCAGGGCGCTGCCCGCCGGGCGGCAGGTGGTCCAGGAGCTGCAGGTCCGCGACTTCTCGGTGGCCGACACCACGGTCCCGGCGGACGAGCGCGGCACCTACCTGGCCTTCACCGACCTGAACTCGGACGGCATGAAGCACCTGGCGCAGCTGGCCAGGTCCGGCGTCACCACGGTGCACCTGCTGCCCACCTTCGACATCGCCAGCGTGCCGGAGGCGAAGTCCGAGCAGACCACCCCGCAGTGCGACCTGGCCTCCTTCGCGGCCGACTCCGACCAGCAGCAGGCCTGCATCGCCAAGCAGGCGTCCACCGACGCCTACAACTGGGGCTACGACCCGCTGCACTGGAACACCCCGGAGGGCTCCTACGCCACCGACCCGCAGGGGGCGGCGCGCACCGAGCAGTTCCGGGCCATGGTCGCCGCCCTGCACCGGCTGGGCCTCCGGGTCGTGCTGGACGTGGTCTACAACCACACCGCGGCCGCCGGCCAGGACGACAAGTCCGTGCTGGACAAGGTCGTTCCCGGCTACTACCAGCGGCTCAGCGCCAACGGCGCGGTGACGACCGATAGTTGCTGCGCGGACACCGCCCCCGAGCACGCCATGATGAACAAGCTGGTCGTCGACTCCACCCGGCTCTGGGCCACCCAGTACCACGTGGACGGCTTCCGCTTCGACCTGATGGGGCTGGACCCGAAGCAGACCATGCTCGACGTCCAGAGCTCGCTGAAGGCCACCGGCCGCTCCGAGTTCCTGTACGGCGAGGGCTGGAACTTCGGCGTCGTGGCCAACGACGCCCGCTTCGTCCAGGCCACCCAGGCCAACATGGCCGGGACCGGCATCGCCACCTTCAACGACCGGCTGCGCGACGCGGTCCGCGGCGGCGGCCCCTTCGACTCGGACCCGCGGATCCAGGGCTTCGGCTCCGGTCTGGCCGGACTCCCCAACGGCGACGCGGTGAACGGGACTTCGAGCGAGCAGCAGGCCCGGCTGCTCAAGCTGATGGACCAGATCAAGGTCGGCCTGACCGGCAGCCTCGCCGCCTACTCCTTCACGGACAGCGCGGGCAGGCAGGTCACCGGCAAGGAGGTCGACTACAACGGCGCGCCGACCGGCTACACGGACGCGCCCGGCGAGTCGGTCAACTACGTGGACGTCCACGACGACCTGGACCTGTACGATGCGCTCGCCTACAAGCTGCCCGCCGACGCCTCCATGGCGACCCGGTCCCGGCTGCAGGCGCTGTCCCTGGCCACCACCGCCCTGTCCCAGGGCCCGAGCATCGTGCAGGCCGGAAGCGATCTGCTGCGCTCGAAGTCCCTGGACAAGAACAGCTTCGACAGCGGCGACTGGTTCAACGCCATCCACTGGGACTGCACGACCGGCAACGGCTTCGGGCGCGGCCTGCCGGCAGCGGCCTCCAACTCGGCCTTCTGGCAGTACGCCAAGCCGCTGCTGGCGGACCCCAAGCTGGTGGCCGACTGCCAGGCGCAGCAGTCCACCAGCGCGCTCTACCAGCAGTTCACCGCGATCAAGGCGTCCAGCCCGCTGTTCTCGCTGCCCACGGCGGCCGAAGTGCAGCAGCGGCTCTCCTTCCCGCTCTCCGGCACGGCCGGTGAGGTCCCGGGTGTGATCACCATGCACCTGGACGGCACGGGCCTGGACACCTACCGCTCCGTCACGGTGGTCTTCAACGCCACCCCGTCCACCCAGACGCAGACCCTCGCGTCCCTGGCCGGCACCCGCCAGTCGCTGCACCCGGTGCAGGCCGACGGGTCCGACCCGGTCGTGAAGTCCGCGTCCTTCGACCCGGCCACCGGCACGTTCCACATCCCCGCTGAGTCGGTGGCCGTCTTCGTGGAGCGGTGATCCGCCGCCTCCGCTGAAAGGGTGTCAGCCCGTCCGCCCGGTGTGCCTGCCGGACGGGCGGGCTGACGCGTCCCCGCGTCAGGGCCGGAGTGGCTTATCCGCGACGCCGGCATAGGCGGAGAGCGACTGCCAGCCGGGGGCCGGGGCCGCGTCGGGGCGCCAGAGGGGGAGTTGGACCAGGCCCGGGTCGGCCAGGGCGAAGTCGCCGAAGAAGCGGGCGATCTCGGAGCGCGGTCGCAGCACCAGCGGTGAACTGGCGTTCCGGTAGGCCTCCTTGCCGCCGTCGGCGGCGGAGGGGGTGGAGAAGTCCGCGCTGCCGTGGGAGAGGACGAGCAGGCTGCCGGGGGCCAGCGCCTCACGCAGGTCCCGGACGGCCTCCTGGGCGCCGTCCTGGTCCGGGACGAAGTGCAGCACCGCGACCAGCAGCAGTGCCACCGGCCGGGACAGGTCCAGGGCCTGCTGGACCTCCGGGCTCTCCAGGATCGCCTTGGGCTCGCGCAGGTCCGCCTGCACCACCGTGGTCCGGCCGCCCGGGCGGCGGGTGAGCAGCGCGCGCGAATGCGACAGCACGATCGGGTCGTTGTCGACGTAGACGACGCTCGCGGGCGAGCCCAGCCCGCTCAGCACCTCGCCGGTGCTGCCCGCGGTCGGGATACCGGTGCCGACGTCCAGGAACTGGTCCAGCCCGCGCGCATGCGCGTAGCGCACCGCCCGGCCGAGGAACGCCCGGTTCGCGCGGGCGAGTTCACGCAGCGGCGGGTATGCCGCGATCGCGGCCTCGGCCGCCGCCCGGTCGGCGGGGAAGTGGTCCTTGCCGCCCAGGTAGTAGTCGTACATCCGGGCCGGGTGCGGGATGTCGGTGCGCAGGTCCACATGGTGGTCCGCCTCGTCCACACCCCGCGTCCACGACCAGTCCGCGCCCGGGACCCCGGTGGACTCCCACACTGACTCCGACTCGCTCATTCCGAAGCTCCCCCTTGTCTCCCCGGTCTGGTGCGTGCACGGGCGAGTGTAGGCCAGCACGCACCACCGCACGGGGTGTTCGCACGGGAGTTCACGGAACCTGAAACCCCCGGACAGGTCCGGGCGTTGGACGGAGGGGAGCACCGGGAGGGGAGCAGCACGCATGGACGCTGTCGCGATCGTCGAGGCGCTGGCCGAGCCGGCCGGGCGGGCCGACCCGTACCCGCTCTACGCGAGGGCCAGGCAACTCGGCCCGGTGGCCCGGGTCTGGCCGGACGTCGTCCTGGTCAGCGGCTACGACGAGGTCAACCGGGTGCTGCGGGACCCGGCCTTCGGCGTGGTGGACGGGGACGTCCGGCCCGGAGCCGCCGAGCCCGCCTCCGTGCGGGTGCTGGGGTCGTCCGTACTGCGGACGAACCCGCCGCGGCACGCGGCCATGCGGGCGCCGATTGCGAGCGTCTTCACGCCGCGCCGGGTACGGGAGTTGGAGCCCGCGATCACCGCCACGGTGGACCTGCTGCTGGACGAGATCGCGGCGGAGTTCGCCCGCGACGGGTGGACCGACTTCATGGACCGCTTCGCCTTCCGGCTGCCGGTCAACGTCATCTGCGCCCTGCTCGGGGTCCCCGAGCAGGACCGCTACCGCTTCCGGGGACTGGTGGGCGAGCTGACCGCGCTGCTGGAGTTCATGCCGGGCGACCTCACCGCGGCAGACCTCGCGGCGGCCGAACTGGAGGACTACTTCCGGCGGCTGGCCGCCGAGCGCCGGAACCGGCCGGGCGCGGACCTGGTGACCGCCCTGGTCGGGCTCACCGGCACGGAACCGGGGCTGGACGAGGGCGAGCTGCTCGGCAACCTGGTGCTGCTGCTGGTCGCGGGGTTCGAGACCACCACCAATCTGCTCGGGAACGGGCTCGCCCTGCTCTTCCGGCATCCGCACGTCGCCGCCGCGCTGCGCGCCGGGGCGCTCCCGGTGGCGGACTTCGTGGAGGAGGTGCTGCGCTTCGACGCCCCGGTGCAGATGACCTCCCGGCTGGCGCGCAGCGCCGGGCTGTCGGTCGGCGGCTTCGAACTGCCAAGGGGTGGTGAGGCGTTGCTGCTGATCGCCGCCGCCAACCGGGATCCGGCCCGGCATCCCGACCCGGACCGCTTCGACCCGTGGCGGGCCGAGATCGCCCCGCTGACCTTCGGCGCGGGCCCGCACTACTGCCTGGGCGCCATGCTGGCCCGGCGGGAGGCGGCGCTGGCCTTCGACCGGCTGCTGCGCCGCTTCCCGGGGCTCGCCCCCGCGCCCGGACGCGAGGCCGTGCGCAACTCGCGTCTGCTGCTCCGGGGTTACACCGACCTGCCGGTCCGCTGCTGATAGAAGGTCACCAGCACCCCGTGCGGGAGCGCGTCCGCCGCTTCGTCCTCCTCACACTCGTCGACCAGGCGCCGCAGCTGCTCCGCGAGTTCGGCCGCCCGGGCCGGGGTGAGCCGCAGATGGCGCAGGGTGAGCAGGAGTTCGTCGGGGGAGCGGTTGACCTCCTGGGCCACGGCTGTGAACAGTGCGGCGGTCCCCTCCGGCGCCGGGGCGTCGATCAGCAGCCGCTTCGCCGTGCGCCCGTAGTACTGCTCGGTTCCACCGCGCACGGTGCGGGTCTCGACGACGGCGACCAGACCGGCGTCCCGCAGCACTTTCAGGTGGTGGGCGACGCTGCCCTTGGCCACCTCCAGCCGGGCGGCGAGCCGGCTGATCGTCGCGGCGCCGGCGCTGAGCGCGAAGAGCAGCCGCTGGCGCAGCGGATGGGCCAGCGCCGCGAACTGCTCGGGCGAGGTGAGGGCGAGGACGTCGTCAGGTGGTGCCATGGGCCAAGTGTCCAATTCCCTTGACGCTTTCGCAAGGGCGGTGCTCTACTCGCCGCATGACGACGACCATGCCCGACCGAGAGCTTCCGCGGACCGAACCGCTCGACCCCGCCGCGATCGTGGAGGAGTCGGTCCGGTTGCTGCTCGACCGCTACGTCTTCCCCGACGTCGCGGCCGAACTGGCCGTGCTGCTGCGGGAGCGGCTCGCCGCCGGGGCCTACCGGACCCAGGAGCCGGCGGAGTTGGCGGAACGCGTCACCGCCGACCTGCAGTCCGTCAACGGGGACCGGCATCTGCGGCTGATCCACCACGAGACGCCGGTGCCCGAGGGCGAGGGCGCGGCCACCCTGGCGCTGATGCGACGGCGCTTCGACGCCTCGCTCGGCGGCGTGCCCCGCCTGGAACTGCTCGAAGGCGGCGTCGCAGTCCTGGAGTTGGGCCCCGCCTTCTTCCCGGTGGACTGGGCGGCCGAGACCTTCGGCCCCGCGCTCGCCCTGGCCTCCCGGGCCGAGGCGCTCGTACTGGACCTGCGCGGGAACCGCGGCGGCGACCCGGACACCGTCGCCTTCGTCTGCAGCTACCTGCTGGACGAGCGCACCCACCTCAACACGATGCACTGGCGGGAGGGCGGCCGGACCCTGACCGCCGAGTCCTGGAGCCTGCCGTACGTTCCGGGCCCGCGCTTCGGCGGCAGCAAGCCGCTGTACGTCCTCACCGGCCCGGGGACCTTCTCCGCCGCCGAGGAGTGCGCCTACGACCTGCAGCAGCTCGGCCGCGCCGTGATCGTCGGCGAGCCCAGCGGGGGCGGCGCCCACCCCCGCGAGGGGTACACCGTGCACCCGAACCTGGAGGTGTCCGTTTCCACGGGCCGCGCCGTCAACCCGGTGTCCGGGACCAACTGGGAGGGCACCGGCGTCCAGCCGGACGTCCCGGTCCCGGCGGCCGAGGCCCTGGACCGGGCGGTGGAACTGGCC
Source organism: Streptacidiphilus monticola (assembly GCF_042658505.1). NCBI lineage: Bacteria > Bacillati > Actinomycetota > Actinomycetes > Kitasatosporales > Streptomycetaceae > Streptacidiphilus > Streptacidiphilus monticola. Next base: position 16,593 of record NZ_JBHSQJ010000048.1, read on the forward strand.
CGGGAGCGGCTGACCGCGCTCAGCTCGTCCTGAGCACCTCGTCCAGGGCCTCCGGCGAGCGGGCCACCACGGCGTGGCCGTCGTCCGCGGTGATGATCGGGCGCTGGATCAGGACGGGGTTCTCGGCCAGCGCGGCGATCCACCGGCCCCGGTTCTCCGCGTCCCGGGGCCAGGCCTGACGGTCCTTCATCCCCAGCTCCCGGGCGGCCTCCTCGTCGGTGCGGGTGATGTCCCAGGGCTCGAGGCCCAGCCGGGCCAGCACGTCCTCCAACTCGGCGGAGGTCGGCGGCTCCTCCAGGTAGCGGCGGACGGTGTACTCGGCGCCGGCCTCGTCCAGCGCCGAGACGGCGACACGGCACTTGCTGCAACGCGGGTTGATCCAGATCTCCATGCCCCCAGGTTAGAGGGGGCAGGATGGGCCCATGAGCACAGAGAACATGCAGCAGGCCGTCGTCTACGCGAAGCCGGGCGGCTCGGAGGTGCTGGAGCTGACCACCCGGCCGGTCGCCGAACCCGGCCCGGGCGAGGTCCGGGTCGCCGTCCGCCTCTCCGGGGTCAACCCCACCGACTGGAAGTCGCGGACCGGTGCCGACCCGGGCGCCCCCAAGGTGCCCAACCAGGACGGCTCCGGCGTCGTCGACGCGGTCGGCCCCGGCGTGGACCCGGGCCTGGTCGGCCGGCGGGTGTGGCTGTGGGAGGCCGCCTGGCAGCGGCTGGACGGGACGGCGCAGCAGTACGTCGTCCTCCCCGTGCGGCAGGCGGTGCCGCTGCCCGACTCGGCCTCCTTCGAGCTGGGCGCGAGCCTGGGCATCCCCGGCATGACCGCGCACCGCGCCCTGACGCTGGGTCAGCACGGCCCGTCCCGGCTGGCCCCGGGCGCGCTGGCCGGACGCACCGTGCTGGTCGCGGGCGGGGCCGGAGCGGTGGGCAACGCCGCGATCCAGCTAGCCCATTGGGCCGGCGCCACGGTGATCGCCACGGTCAGCAGCGACGAGAAGCGGCGGCTGGCCGAGGCGGCGGGAGCCCACCACGTCGTCGACTACAAGGCGCAGGACGCCGCGGTCACGGTCCGCGCCCTGGCGCCGGACGGGGTGGACCTCGTCGTCGAGGTGGCCGTCGCCGCCAACACCGCACTCGACCTCGCGGTGCTCGCCAACGGCGGCACCGTGGCCTTCTACGCCGACGATGCCGGGGCCGAACTCACGGTCCCGGTCCGCGAGTCGATGGCCCGCAACCTGCGCTGGCTCGGGGTCCTCGTCTACACCATGCCGGAGCAGGCCAAGGACGACGCGGTGGCCGCCCTCACCGACGCCCTGGCCGACGGCGCCTATCGCGGCGGCGAGGAGGCCGGCCTGCCCTGGCACACCTACCCCCTCGCCGAGGCCGCCGCCGCGCACGACGCGGTCTCCGGCGGAGCGGTGGGGAAGGTGCTGATCCGCGTGGCGGACTGACGCAGCTGCGGGGCCGTGCTCAGTGGATCCTGCCGTCCAGCTGCGCCCAGGCGCGGGCGGCGGCGTGCTCCAACTCCTTCGCGCTGAAGGGGAGTCGGGAGCTGGCCAGGGTCTCCGCCGGGGTGGCCCCGTCGGCGTGGGCGGTGCGGAAGGCCTCGGCGACGTGGTGCACGGCGTCGCGCTGGTCGGTGACGAAGCGGCGGTCCACGGCGGTCCCGTGGCCGGGGACGTAGACGGTTCCCGGCGCGGTCCAGTCGAGCAGCGCGTCGAGCGTGTCGGGCCAGTCGAGCGGGAACGAGTCCGGGCCGAAGGCGGGCGGCCCGGACTGCTCGACGAGATCACCGGTGAGCACGGTGTTCGCGTCCGGCACACGGATCAGCAGATCGCCGTCGGTGTGCCCACGCCCCAGCCGCCGCAGCTCCAGGACCCGGCCCCCGCCCAGGTCCAGACGCTGCGTCAGGTCCCCGGTGACCAGGTGGTCCGGGATCACCTCCTCCAACTCGGCCATGCTGGCGGCCCACTCGGGGCTCTGCGCGGCGAGCCTCGCCTTGAACTCGGCGGCCCCGGGATCGGTGGCGGCGTGCCGCATGGCTGCCGCCGTGGCCTCGTGCGCCCACAGTGCGGCAGGCGGCTGCTGGCGCGGCGCGACGAACTCGGCGTTCCCCCAGACGTGGTCGAAGTGCACGTGGGTGTTGACGACCCAGCGGACCGGAAGGGACGTGAGCCCCCGCAGGTGCTCGCGCACCTCCCGCGCCTCCCCGAGCCCGGCCCGGGTGTCCACCAGCGCGAGGCCGCTCTCGCCGAGCACGGCCACGACGTTCACGTCGAAGGGTTCGTACCGCCGGTAGAACACCCGGTCGGCCGCCTCGATCCACTCAGAGCTGATCACGCCCCCGAGCCTAGCCCCCGCAGGGGCGCGGGGAACTGCGCGACCAGCCCACCACTCACGGAGGTCCAGCCCCGTGTGCGGGTCGAACCTCCGTGGGTGGTGGGCTGGTCGCGGTGGGGGCACCTCCCGGCCGAAGGGTGGGGGGATCCTCGCGCCCCTACGGGGTCCCCTCCGTCGTCACGGGGAACTGACGCGGGGTCACCAGGGCCAGGGCGAGGACCGCGGCGACAGCCGCGCCCGCGGCGCCGAGGTACACGTGGGTGACCGCGGCGGAGACCGCGTGCTGGAGGTAGTCGCGGGAGCGGGGCGTGAGGCCGTGCCCGGAGGGCAGCAGCGCCCGGGAGGCCGCGTCCAGCGTGGCGGGGAGCCGACCTCGCAGGGAGGCGGGGGCGTCCCGCAGCCACGCGGTGAGCGTGCTGTTGGCGACCACCGCGAAGGCCACCCCGCCAAGGCTCTGGCCCACCTGGCGGCAGAACAGCACCGAGGCCGTCGCCGTGCCCCGCTCGCCCCAGCCCACGCTGCTCTGCACCCCGACGATCAGGGGCAGTTGGAACAGTCCCAGGCAGCCGCCGATGGCCAGCATCACCAGCGTCGGCTGCCAGGCCGCGCCGCGGAAGGGGAGCACGGTGAAGGCCAGCAGCCCCAGCACCGCGCCGCAGGCGCCGAGCAGGGCGGTGTCCCGGAAGCCGATGCGCAGGTAGATCCTGCTGGACAGGGCCGCCGACAGCGGCCAGCTCACCGTCCAGGCGGACAGGACGAAACCCGCCAGCACCGGGGACAGCCCCAGCACCGACTGGGCGTAGGTGGGGAGGAAGACCATCGGGGCGATCATCAGCACGCCCAGGCAGCCCAGGGCCAGGTTCACGCCCGCGATGACGGGTCTGCGCCAGACCCAGCCCGGGATGACGGGCTCGGCCGCGCGGCGTTCGACCAGGGCGGTCAACCCGCCTGCCGCCGCCGCGAGGAGAAAGAGCGTCAGGCTCTGCGGGGAGGTCCACGCCCACGCCGTGCCGCCTTGGACCAGGGCGAAGAGCAGCAGGCCGGTGGTGACGAAGACCCCGGCCGCGCCCGCCCAGTCGATGGCCGCGCGCCCGGCCAGGTGCTCCGCGGGCTCCACCAGGTGGCGGCGGAGCAGGAGCATCGCGGCCAGTCCCAGGGGCAGGTTGACCAGGAAGATCCACCGCCAGTCCGCGTAACCGGCGAGCAGTCCGCCGACGGCCGGTCCGGCCACCGCGGAGACGGCCCAGACGGTGGACATCGCCGCCTGGATCCGCGCCCGCTCCCGCAGCGGGTAGAGGTCGGCGGCGATGGTCTGCACCGTGCCCTGGATCGCGCCGCCGCCCAGGCCCTGGAGCAGCCGGAAGACGATCAGCGACGGCATGTTCCAGGCCGCCGCGCACAGCAGCGAGCCGAGCAGGAAGACCGCCGAGCCCACCAGCAGCACCGGCTTCCGGCCGCGCACGTCGGCCAGCTTGCCGTAGATCGGCAGGGTCACCGTGACCGCGAGCAGGTAGCCGGAGAAGAGCCAGGAGAACCAGGAGAAGCCGCCGAGGTCGGAGACGATCTGCGGTACGGCGGTCGAGACGCAGGCGCTGTCCATGGCGACGAGCGCCATGGACAGCATCAGCGCGGCGACGACCAGCCGGCGCCCCGGCGGGGGAGGGGGCCCGAGCGGACCGCCGCCCCGATCGGGCGTCAGCTCCGGCTTGCTGCTCCGAGACCCTTCTCCGTCGCCCACCGGTCCCCTCCCAGGTCACTCGTGCCCCCGCACCTGTCAGCCTCTCACCGGTGTCAAGCCCATTACCGACCGTCGGGGTGCAACCGGGCGCAGCGGTTTGGTGAGCTTTCGGCAACGCCGGGGAAACACGATGGAAACGCCGGACCGCCAGCATCTCCCGTCATGAGCGGAGCGAACGGACTGAGCGGCGGGGACACCGCGTGGCTGCTGGCGGCGACCGCGCTGGTCCTGCTGATGACCCCCGGCCTGGCCTTCTTCTACGGCGGCATGGTGCGCACCAAGAGCGTGCTCAACATGCTGATGATGAGCTTCGTCTCGATCGCCCTGGTGACCGTGGTCTGGTTGCCGGCAGGTTACAGTCTCGCGTTCGCTCCGGACGCCGGCGGCCTCGGCCTCATCGGCAGCCTCAAGTACCTGGGGATGCACGGCATTTCGCCGGCCACGCTGACGGGGCACGTGCCCACGCTGCTGTTCGCCACGTTCCAGCTGACCTTCGCGATCGTCACGGCGGCGCTGATCTCCGGCGCGGTCGCGGACCGCACCAGTTTCGCGGCCTGGGTGGCCTTCGTCCCGGTGTGGACGCTGCTCGTCTACGCCCCCGTCGCACACTGGGCCTTCGGCCCGGGCGGCTGGTTCACCGCGCACCTGGGCGCGCTGGACTTCGCGGGCGGCACCGTCGTCGAGGTGAACTCGGGGGCCTCGGGGCTGGCGCTGGCCCTGGTGCTCGGCCCCCGGCTCGGCTTCCGCAAGGACCCGATGCGGCCGCACAACCTGCCGCTGGTGCTGCTGGGCGCGGGCCTGCTGTGGTTCGGCTGGTTCGGCTTCAACGCGGGTTCGGCGCTCGGCGCCAACGGGCTCGCCGCGGCCGCGCTGCTCAACACCCAGGCGGCGGCGTGCACCGGCATGCTGGGCTGGCTGATCGCGGAGAAGCGCCGGGACGGCCACGCCACCACGCTCGGCGCGGCGTCGGGGGCGGTGGCCGGGATGGTGGCGATCACGCCCTCCTGCGGTTCGGTGGACCTGCTGGGGGCGCTGGTTATCGGACTGGCCGCGGGCGCGGTCTGCTCCTACGCCGTGAGCTGGAAGTTCCGTCTGGGCTACGACGACTCGCTCGACGTGGTGGGCGTGCACCTGGTGGCCGGCGTCATCGGCACGGTGCTGATCGGGGTCTTCGCGACCGCCGTGATGACCGGCGGCCCGCACGGACTGCTGCACGGCGGCGGTCTCGGCCTGATCGGGCGTCAGGCGGTGGCGGTGCTGGCGACGGCGGCCTGGTCCTTCGGGTTGACCTGGGTGATCGCCAAGGTGATCGACCGGCTGATGGGCTTCCGGGCCCCCGCCGAGCACGAGCTCTCCGGACTGGACCTCGCCCTGCACGCGGAGACCGCCTATGATCACGGCGTCGTCCACGCGGGCGCCGTCCACGGGGTCGGCGCCGCCACTTCCCACAAGGCCGAGGTCTCCCGCTCATGATGCTCGTCACCGCTGTGATCAAGCCGTTCCGGCTGGAGGCGGTCAAGGAGGCCCTGAACGGCATCGGAGTGCACGGCCTGACGGTGACGGAGGCGAGCGGGTTCGGCCGCCAGCGCGGCCACACCGAGGTGTACCGAGGGGCGGAGTACCGGGTCGACCTGGTCCCGAAGGTGCGGCTGGAGGTCCTGGTCGCGGACCTCGACGCGGAGCAGGTCATCGACGCGATCACGACCGCGGCCCGCACCGGCTCCATCGGTGACGGCAAGGTCTGGGCCGTCCAGCTCGACACCGTCGTCCGCGTCCGCACCGGCGAGCGCGGCCCCGACGCCGTCTAAGCCCCGGCCGGACGTGCGGTTCTGACACCTCGTCGGATCCGCCTGCCAAGCTGCGGGCATGGAGATGGAGCTGCAGCTGGTGATCGACTGCGCCGACCCGCAGGGGCTGGCGGCCTTCTGGGCCGAGGCCCTCGGGTACGTCCCGGAGCCGCCGCCGGGCGGGCACGCCACCTGGCGGGAGTACTGGGCGGCCATGGGCGTGCCCGAGGAGGAGCTGCCCCCCGGCGCGGGGGAGCGGCCGGAGTCGGTCGTCGATCCGGCGGGGCAGGGGCCCCGGATCTGGTTCCAGCAGGTCCCCGAGCCGAAGGCGGCCAAGAACCGGCTGCACCTCGACCTGAAGGTGGGCGGCGGCCGTGACGTCCCGCGGGCGGTCCGGGCGCGGCGGGTGACCGCCAAGGTCGAGCGGCTGACCGCGGCGGGCGCCACCGTGCTGCGGGTCCTGGACGAGCCGGGCATGGACCACTACGCCGTGGTACTTCAGGACCCGGAGGGCAACGAGTTCTGCGTGGTGTAGCCGCGGCAAGTCCTCCGCGCGGCGGGCTGGGGCCTGGCCGCGGACCGTCCCGGGCCCGCGCCGTTGCCCCAACCTTCGGGCGGGAGGTGGTCCCAGGCACGGCCTCCCCCGGCCTCAGGCCGGGAGGCGCCCCCCACCCTGCCTTGGCGAAACGCCCGAGTTCGAGGGCGCTCGGCCGCCTTGGATCGGGCCGCACCTGGGGCACCTCCCGCCCGAAGGCTGGGGGAACGGCGCGGGCTGATCCGGAAAGATCCGCCGGACAGGCCCTGGCGAATGGCCGGCCGCCGCGCCCCTTGCCGCTGCCTGGCTGATTGGACTATACCTATCGCTCACTTGGTCTACACCATCTCCTGACGCGCGCTCAGCCCCGAGGAGGGCCCATGCTCAGCACGTCAACTTCCGCTCCCGGACGCCGGGTCGGGCGCCTGCTCGCGGCGACCGCGGCCGCCGTGGCGCTGACGGCCACAGGAGCCGGGGCGGCCCACGCCGCGCCCGCCGCGGCCGCCGGGGCAGCCCACCAGAAGGAGCTGATCGGCTACTTCACCCAGTGGGGCATCTACTCGGGCTTCTTCGAGAAGAAGCTGGTCACCTCCGGCGAGATCAACCACCTCACCGAACTCGACTACGCCTTCAGCGACATCGCGGCCGACGGCACCTGCTCCAGCGGCGACCCGTGGGCCGACTACCAGCGGCCCTTCGCCGCCGACGAGGCGGTCGACGGGCAGGGCGAGAGCTACGACGCGACCGCCCTGCACGGCAACTTCAACCAGCTGCGCGAACTCAAGGCCGCCAACCCCCACCTCAAGATCGTCATGTCGATCGGCGGCTGGTCCTGGTCCAAGAACTTCTCCCAGCTGGCCCTGACCGCCGAAGGCCGGCAGAAGTTCGTGGCCTCCTGCGTGGACCAGTACATCAAGGGCGACATCCCCGGCCTCCCCGCCGGTGCGGCGGCCGGGATCTTCGACGGCATCTCCGTCGACTGGGAGTACCCGGGCGCCCCGGGCAACGACAACCCCTACGGCCCGCAGGACACCCCCGACTTCACCGCGCTGATGCAGGAGTTCCGCTCCCAGCTGGACGCCGCCGCGGGCACGGCGGGCGACGGGGCCCGACGCAAGCACTACGTACTGACCGCGAACACCTCCGCCAACCCGACTGTCGCCGCCAACCTGGAACTGCGCAAGCTGGCCCGGGTCGTGGACTGGTTCAACGTCATGACCTTCGACTACCACGGCAGTTGGGAGCCGACCGGACCGACGGACCACGCCTCGGCGCTGTTCCAGGACCCGCGCGACCCGAACCCGGCGAACAACCGGTTCAGCGTCGCGCAGGCCGTGCAGTACTACGAGCAGCAGGGCGTGAAGTCCTCGCAGATCGGCATCGCCATCCCGTACTACGCGCACACCTGGACCGGAGTCGCCCCCGGGCCGCGGGGCGACGGCCTGTTCCAGGCAGCCACCGCGGGCGGGGACACGCCCAATTACAACGCCGTGGTCAACGCGCCGGGCAAGACCTACTGGGATCCCTTCGCCCAGGCGCCGTACAAGTACGACGCCGCCACCGGCACCTTCTACAGCTACGACGACACCCGGTCGGTCGCGGTCAAGGGCGCGTTCATCAACGCGGCCGGGCTGCGCGGCACCTTCGTCTGGTCCATGGACGGCGACACCGCCGACGGGCAGCTGACCGCCGCTCTCGGCACGGCGCTCAACGGACGCTAACCGCACGGTCGTTGCCCCGGTTCGGTCCGTGATCGAACCGGGGTACGCTGACGGTCGTGGAGAACAACGGGGGAACGTCGTTCGAACTGGCCGGCAGCGGGGCCGAACCGCTGGAGCCCGGGGACCCGCGCCGGATCGGGGACATCCCGCTGGTGGGCCGACTCGGCTCGGGCGGCATGGGCCGGGTCTACCTCGGTGTCGCCGGCGAGCGCTATGCGGCGGTCAAGCAGGTGCTGCCGCACTTCGCCGAGGACGAGAACTTCCTGCGGCACTTCGGCCACGAGCTGGACAACCTGTCCCGGCTGCCGGCCGAGGTGTCCGCGGAGCTGCTGGCCAGCGACCGCGACGCGCGGCCACCGTGGTTCGCGACCGCCTACATCCCCGGTCTCACCCTGAGCGACGCCCTCGCCCTGCACGGCGGGCCGTTCACCGCACCGGAATTGTGGCTGCTGCTGCGGGAGGCCGCGGCCGGGCTGCGGGCCGTCCATGCCCTGGACATGGTGCACCGGGACCTCAAGCCCTCCAACGTGATGCTCACCAGGGAGGGCGTCACCCTGATCGACTTCGGCGTCGCCCGCGCCGCCGACCAGAGCCGGCTGACCCGCACCGGCATGATGGTCGGCACGCCCGCCTACATGTCACCCGAACAGGCCACCGCCTCCAAGGGGTTGACCGGGGCGACCGACGTCTTCGCGCTCGGCTCGCTGATCGCCTACGCCGCGACCGGCACCCCGCCGTTCGGCGAGGGCTCCGGGGTCGACCTGCTCTACCGCATCGTGCACGCCGAGCCCGACCTGGAAGCCTTGCGCGCCGTCGACCGCGACCTGGCCGAGACGGTCGCGGCCTGCCTGGACAAGAACCCGCACGGGCGGCCCACGGCCGCGCGTCTGGTTCGACTCGCGGCGAGCAAGGGGACGTTGGACGCGCCCGGCTGGCCCGCGGCCGTCATGGACCGGCTGGCCGAGCGGGCGGCCTTCGCGGACCGCGCCGTACCCGAGCTTCCCGCTGAGCCGGAGCCCGAGCCGGGGTCGGCGGCCGGGCCGGGACCGGTTCCGGCGTCGGAGCGCAGCACGGCCGTGGTCCGGCCGACGGAGCGGCGGGGACGCAACCGGCTGGTGCTGGCGGTGGTCCCGCTGGTCGTGGTGACGGGTGCCACGCTGGCAGTGACGGTGCTCCCGACGCTGACGGCCCCTCAGGCCGAGACGCCCAAGGGCGGTGCCTCGGCACCGGTGACCGGGGTGGCGGGGGCCGGGCCCACGGCGTCGGGGTCGGCGACGGCGTCAGGGGCGGTGTCCTCTTCCGCCGGCCCCTCGGGCTCGGCGTCGGCAGGCACCTCCTCCGTGCCGCCCGGGGCGACCCCGGCGCCGGGGGGAGCGGGTGGCGGCCAGGGCGCCGGTTCGGGCAACTCCGGTGGTTCCGGCAGCGCAGGCGGCTTGGCCGGCTCCGGCGGCGGGAACGGAGGCGGTTCGACCACCACGAGGAGCACCGCCCCGGCGGGAGGGGGGTCGACCACCACCAGGGCCGCATCACCCACCACCGTGCGCACCACCGCGCCCGCCTCGGCGGGATCCTTCGCACTGAAGAACGCGAGCAACGGCGAGTGCCTGGCCGTGGACGCCTTCAACAACGGCCTCACCTGGGACTCGTGCTCGGCTTCCGCCTCGCAGTGGTTCACCCGCTCCGCCGCCGGGGGCGGCTACCAGGTCGTCAGCAAGAAGACCGACTCGCTGTGCCTGCAGGCCGGCATGTTCAACAACAACTCGACGGTCGGCAGCTGCGGCTCCAGCGGGCTGCAGTCCTGGTACTCCGGTTCCAACGGCAGCATGGCCGACCACTACGACGGCAACTGCCTCGACCTCGCCTTCGGCGGCGGTGTCACCACCGCCTCTTGCTCGGGCTCTGCCTCCCAGCACTGGAGCCGGGTCTGATCCGGCACCGGCCGGTGCCGTGGGGCTGGATATCCTGACGCCATGCCACCCCGCGTCCTCCTGCTCGGCCTGCTGCTCGCGGTCGCCCTGGCGGCCTGCCTGGTGGCGCAGCCGCAGCACTGGTTCACCGCGGCCCAGCTGCACGCGCTGGGCCCGTGGGCGCCCCCGGTGTTCGCGGGCGCGGTGGCGGTGGGCGCGGCCACCTTCCTGCCGAAGCCGCTGATGGCGGCGGTGGGCGGCGCGCTGTTCGGCTTCCTCCCCGGCCTGCTCCTGTCGGTCGCCGGGACCGTCGCCGGGTCGGCGCTGGCCTTCGCCGTCGCCCGGTCCCTGGGACGGGAAGGCCTGCGTCCGCTGCTCGAGCGCAACCGCTGGGGCCGCCACTGGGAGCGGATGGACGCCCAGTTGACGCACCGTCCGTTCCGCACGGTGCTGGTGCTGCGGGCCGTCCCCTTCGTGCCCTTCCAGGCGATCACGTTCGGGGCGGCGCTGAGCGGCATCCGGCAGCGCCACTTCCTGGCTGGGACCGCGCTGGGCGTCGTCCCGGCCCTGGCCGTCGGCACGGCGGCCGGAGCGGCGCTGACCCGTCCCGGGCCCTGGAACCTGGCGCTGCTCGCCGTCGCCGCCGTGCTGGTCGCGGCGGTCCTGCTGCTCCGCCGGCTGCGGGCCCGACCGGCCTGAGGCCGGCCGGTCGACGCGCTCCGCGCGAGCCGACCGGGAAGGTCGGGGGTCCCCCGATGGAGGGAAGCGCGTCCGGGAGCCCGGTGCCGGGGTGGCTGCCCGCCTAGCCTCGCGAGGGTGAGAGTCGTCGGCGGGTTGGTGGTCCTGGCGGTGGTCGCCGTGGTCGGTGCGGCGTCGGGAGGCGGTGCCGGTCCGGAAGAGCCGCAGGAAGCCGGAACCGCGGGGGTGCAGGCCGTGCCGGGAGTGTCGGCGCGGGCCTTCGAAGGACGGCTCGCCGCGTCGGGCTGGCAGCTGACGTTCCGTCACGAGGCCCTGGGCAGGCGGGGCCAGGGGACCGGTCGCGGGCTCGCGGTGGAGGTGGCGGAGCGGGGCGAGGGCTCGCCGCTCGGCATGCTGACCGGGGTCACCTGCCGGGCCACGGCGGCGGGCGGCTCGGCAGGGGCGGAAGCGCTGGACTTCCTGGACGCCTGTGTGCCCTCGGACGCGCTCGATCCGGTGCACCACTGGATGGTCGGGCGCTGGGCGGCGCACGCGTCCTCGTCCGTGCTGGTGCTCGGGGAGCGCGTGTTCCGGCTGTCCGCCGACTCCGGTGGCGCGCGGGACCTCAGCGTGGACGCCAGGTAGCAGCCAGCCGTTCGGGCCTGGGCCGGACCCGGGCGGGCGGTGTCCCTTTACGGGGGCTGATTCGCGGCGTTCGCGTGGGTTCCGACCGCGCCTCAGGCACAGGGGGCTCGAACCGGGAAGTCCGTCCCCCTCATGTCCGTTCCCGGTCCTGGCCGCGGAGGCGGACCAGGGCGACTGCACCTGACCGTCCGAAGGCACCCCGAGGGAGTCGGAGGCCCCCGCTCCGGCCGCGGCGTAGAACCGGGCCGCGACGCAGCACCCGGGAGAACCCGCCCGCGCGTGCTGGTCCGATGGGGTGAGCGGGCGGTGTGGTGGGCCGACCGGGAACGGGGCCGGTGCTGGCATGGGGGGATGTTCTCCGCGCCCGTCCCGCCGCCCGCTCCGGCCGTGTCGATCAGTGTGACGGACGGTCAGGGGACGGCACGCACGGACGCCCGGCTCGGCTACGTCGTCACCGTACGGAACGAGGGCAGCGTTCCGCTGCGGGGCCTGCGCCTGGAGCAGCGCGTGCCAGGCCCCGCAGGCGGCCTGACGGCGGGTCAGGGCGGCAGCGCCCACGGCGACGTCGTCAGTTGGACGGTGGACCTGCCCGGCCGCACCAGCAGGCGGTTCCACGTCGAGGCCGTGGTCGGGCGGTCCGCCAGCAGTGACGCCCAGCAGAGCAGGCTCGTGGTCACGGCCTGCGCCTTCCCGGTCGGGGACCGGATGCCCGGCGTCTGCGCCACCGATCTCGACCGGCTCGCGGTGTCGGCCCGGTCGGTCCCCGCCGCGGGCGGGGGAGCCGTCTCGACGTCGGCGGGCATCGCCGCCGCCCTCGCCGCGGCGGTCGGCGGGGCGCTCCTGGTACTGCGTCAGAGGTCGCGCCGGTTCAGGCTGGACACCGCGGTGAGCGCGGCGAGCGAGGACCAGACGGCGTAGGCGATCCAGGCCCCCGCCATCGTCGTCGGATAGGGCGCGCCCGGTCCGTGCTGCCTGCCGGAGCCGGAGATGCGGCCCCAGGAGAACAGCAGCGTCGCGTGGTCCACCAGCGCGGGCCAGTAGTGGTCGTCCCGCAGGAAGGCCGGCACCAGCAGCAGCACGACCACGACGGCGACGATCGCGGCAGCGGTGTGCCGGGCCACGGCGCCGAGGCCCAGCCCGGCCAGGCCGCTGATCGGGGCGAGCAGGGCGGCGGCGAGGGTGGCCCGGAGCGCGACCGGGTCGCCGAGGGACAGGCCGGTGTGCCGCCCGGACAGGACCGCCTGGCTGAGCCAGCAGGCGAGGACGGCGAGCAGCAGGCCGTAGCCGGCGAGCGCCGCGGCGAGCACGGTCGCCTTGGCGGCCATCAGCGCCCGGCGGTCCGGCACGGCGGCGACCGACGTACGCAGCAGGCCGGACGCGAACTCGCCGGTGACGGCGAGCGCGCCGACGCAACCGCAGGTGAGCATGAGCACGAAGGCGGCCTCGGTGCCGAAGGCGTCGTTCAGGGCCCAGGCCGGCAGGAACTCGGCACGGACGTCCGCGCCGTAACGCGGCCAGTTGCGGTAGTCGGCGAGCGCGGAGTCGAAGGCCAGGGCGAGCACCACCAGTGCGGCCAGCAGCAGCGTCCACCTGGTCGAGCGAAGGGACCGCAGCTTGGTCCACTCGGCCGCGAGCAGGTGCCGGAACCGGGGCCGGGGTTCGCGGGCGGGGGCGAGGGCGAGTGCGGTCATCGGGGGTCTCCTGCCAGGTACTCGACGCGGTCGGCGGTCAGTTCCATGAAGGCGTCTTCCAAGGACGCTTCCCTGGTGGCGAGTTGATGCAGCACCAGGCCGTGGCCGGCGGCCAGCTCGCCGATCCGGGCGGCGGGCAGACCGGTCACCAGCAGCCGCCGTTCGCCCTGCGGCGCGGCGGTGGCGCCGGACGCGGCCAGCAGGGGGGCGAGGGTCTCGACGTCCGGCGCCTCCACCAGGACGGCGGACGGGGCACTACGGGCGGCGAAGCTCTCCAGGCTTTCGGCGGCGACGAGCCGGCCCCGGCCGATGACCACCAGGTCGTCCGCCGTCTGCTGCATCTCGCTCATCAGGTGGGAGGAGACGAAGACGGTCCGCCCTTCGGCCGCGAGCCGCCGGAACAGGCCGCGCACCCAGTGCACGCCCTCCGGGTCCAGCCCGTTGACCGGTTCGTCGAAGACCAGCACCGGCGGGTCGCCGAGCAGGGCGCCCGCGATGCCGAGCCGCTGCCGCATGCCGAGTGAGAAGCCGCCGACGCGGCGGTCGGCGACGGCCTCCAGACCCACCTCCGCCAGCACCTCGCGGACCCGGGCGGGAGCGAGGGCGTTGCTCTGTGCCAGCGCGGTCAGGTGGGCGCGGGCAGTGCGGCCGCCGTGCACATCCCCCGCGTCCAGCAGTGCGCCGACATGCCGCAGGGCGCGGGGGAGGCGGCCCACGTCGTGGCCGTCGACGGTCGCGCGACCGCCGGTCGGCCGGTCGAGACCGAGCAGCATGCGCAGAGTCGTGCTCTTCCCGGCCCCGTTGGGCCCGAGGAAGCCGGTCACCCGCCCGGGGCGGACGGTGAAACTCAGTCGGTCGACGGCGGTGGTGCGGCCGTAACGCTTCGTCAGCTCGTGGACTTCGATCATGGCGTCCACGGTGCCCGTCGCGAGGGCTCCCGGGCATCGCGCGGCGGGCCACCGCCTCGGCGCCCCAGGGTGGTCCCGAGGCGTACGCCTGCGGGCCGATGCCTGGTGGGGTGGGGTGCTGCCTATGATCGCCGGGTGGAAGCGACGGGGACGGGAGCGGCGCAGTGGCGCGCCGGCGACACGGGGCGGCTGGAGCTGCGGATCCGGCGGACCGTGGCCGGCTGCCTCGGGATCGCGCTGCCGTTCGGCAGCGCCCTGTACGAGGTGACCGTGACCGGGCCGCCCTCCCGGCACACCGACGGGCTCGCCCTGCCGCTGTTCCTGCTCGCCGCCCTGGTCGGCTGCGCGGCCCTCGCGTGCGCCAGGCGGCAGTTGACGTCCTTCTGCCTGCTGCTGGTGGCGGCCTGGGCCACCGCGGCGGGGAGCGGCTCGGCCCTGGCGCTGTTCGTCGTGTACCTCGGTGCCGGTCTCTGCCTCGGGCTCATGGCGGTCACCCGGTCCCGGCGCGCCTCGCTCGGCGCGGCCTGGGCGGCCTCGGCGAGCCTGCTGTGGTACGTCCTCTTCCAGATGTTCGTCCGCCGGTCCCCGGTCGAGGTGGCCGCCGTCGTCGCCGTCGGGCTGGCGGCCTGGCTGGCCTGGGTGCTGGGCCGCTCGGCACGGCAGCGCGCCGAGTACCGGCAGGCGCTGCGGGCGCAGGGCGAGGTGCACGCGGTGACCGCCGAACGGCTGCGCATCGCAAGGGAGTTGCACGACATGGTGGCGCACAGCGTCGGCATCGTGGCGATCCAGGCCGGCATGGGGGCCCGGGTCTTCGACGAGCAGCCGGAGGAGGCCCGGCGGGCGCTCCAGGCCATCGAGGCCACCAGCCGGGAGGCGCTGGCGGGGCTGCGCCGGACCGTCGCCGGTCTGCGCCGCTCGGCGGCCGAGGCCGCCGCGTCGGACCCGAGTCCCACACTGGCCGACCTGGACCGCTTCGCCGCCGCGACGGCGGGGGCCGGCGTCGCGGTGGCGGTGGAGCGGTGCGGCCGGCCCCGACTGCTGGGCGCGGACGTGGAGTTGGCGGCCTACCGGATCGTCCAGGAGTCGGTCACCAATGTCGTCCGGCACTCGGGGGCGGACCGCTGCACGGTCCGTCTCGACTACGGCGCGGACGCGCTGGTTATCGCGGTCACCGACCGCGGTCGCGGCGGCGCGCCGCGGATCGGCGGCTTCGGTGTCGCCGGGATGCGGGAGCGGGCCGAACTGCTGGGCGGCGCACTGGACGCCGGACCCCGCCCCGAGGGCGGGTTCGCGGTGACGGCGCGGCTGCCGCTGGGGGAGGCGTCATGACGGTGCGGGTGCTGCTCGCCGACGACCAGCCGCTGATCCGCACCGGCCTGCGCGTGCTCATCGACGCGACGGCCGACCTGCGGGTCGTCGGCGAGGCGGCCGACGGCGACGAGGCGGTCGCGCTGGCCGCCGAGGCGGCGGCGGACGTCGTGCTGCTGGACATCCGGATGCCGGGCACCGACGGCATCGAGGCGACGAGGAGGATCCGCGCCGCGGCCGACCCGCCCCGGGTGCTGATGCTGACCACCTTCGACGAGGACGCGCACGTCTACGGCGCGCTGCGCGCCGGGGCCTCCGGCTTCCTGGTCAAGGACATGGCCCTGGACGACATCCTCGCGGCGATCCGCGTCGTCGCCGCCGGGGACGCGCTGCTGGCGCCGGGGGTGACCCGGCGGTTGGTCGCGGAGTTCGCCGCGCGGCCCGAAGCCGCGTCCGCGAAGCGGGAGTTGGCGCCGGTCACGGACCGCGAACGCGAGGTGCTGACGCTGGTGGCCCGGGGCCTCACGAACGCCGAGATCGCCGCCGAGCTCTACATCACCGTCGCGACGGCCAAGGCGCACGTGGCGCGACTCCTCACCAAGCTGGACGCCCGGGACCGGGTCCAACTGGTGATCCTGGCCTACGAGTCGGGCCTGGCGGGCGGCTGATCCCGGCAACGGGCGCGCGGGACGGCTACTTGAGCAGGCGGGACAGCCGGCGGTCGGCCAGCGGCTTGCCGCCGGTCTGGCAGGTGGGGCAGTACTGGAGCGAGGAGTCGTGGAAGGAGACCTCGCGGATGGTGTCCCCGCAGACCGGGCAGGGCTCGCCGGTGCGGCCGTGCACCCGCAGGCCGGACTTCTTCTCCGCCTTGAGGTCCTTGAGCGGCAGCCCGCGGGCGCGCTCGACGGCCTCGGCGAGGGTGGCCTGCAGGGCGGCGTAGAGCTGGGCCGTCTCCTCGGAGGTGAGCTTGGCGGCGAGCTTGTACGGCGACATCCGCGCCGCGTGCAGGATCTCGTCCGAGTAGGCGTTGCCGATGCCGGCCAGCACGCTCTGGTCCCGCAGCACGCCCTTCACCTGGCGCCGCTCGTCCGCGAGCAGCGCGGCGAGGCGTTCCTCGGTGAAGTCCGCCGCCAGCGGGTCCGGCCCGAGGCGGGCGATGCCAGGCACCAGTTGCGGATCGGTGACCAGGTAGATCGCGAGCCGCTTCTGGGTGCCGGCCTCGGTGACGTCGAAGCCCGCGCCGTTCTCCAGCCGGACCCGCAGGGCGAGCGGGCCCTTGCCGGGGCGCGGCGGGGCCTCCGGGACGGCCTCGCTCCACCGGACCCAGCCCGCCCGGGCCAGATGGAGGACCAGGTGCAGCCCGCCCGACCGCAGGTCGAGGAACTTGCCGTGGCGCGCCGCCCCGTCGAAGGCCTGCCCCTGCAGGGCCGTCAGCGGCGGGTCGTACGTCTTGAGCGCGTGCACCGCCACCGGGAACACGCGCTCGACCGACTGGCCGACCAGGTGCTCGGCCAGGAACCGCGTCAGGGACTCGACCTCGGGCAGCTCGGGCATGGGTCCAGTCTGCCGTGAAGCACCGACAGCGGCCCTGCGCGCCGCGTCGTCACCGCCCGGGTGGTCGAGGAGTGCGCCCCAGCTCGGGCCGGCCCGGCCGCGCAGCGGGGCGGCGGCCGTAGGCCCCGCCCAGCTGATCAGGGACTCCCTCTCGGCGGCGTGGCTCCGGAGGGCATCCGGCGGTCCGGCCGGCCGAGGTCGGCCCTCGGAACCGTGCGTCTCGAAAACTGTGCGGGACGCGGTGTCCGGTACCGGCCCGCGCGTTCGTCACTAGGGTGACCATCCACCGACCACCGGAAGGAAACCCGGACCATGAAGTACCTGATGTTCGTCTGCACCGACACCGAGCCCGACACCGACCCCGCGCCCGGGCCGGACATCGACGTGTGGGTGGACGAGAACGACGCCGCCGGGCGTCGGCTGCAGGGCATGGTGCTGGCGCCGAAGTCCACGGCCACGACCGTGCGGGTGAGGAACGGTCAGCTCCTGGTCACCGACGGCCCGTTCGCCGAGACCAAGGAGGTGATCTGCGGCTTCGACCTGCTCGAGTGCGCCGATCTGGACGAGGCGATCGAGGTGGCCCGCGCCCACCCGATGGCCCGCGGCGGGCGCATCGAGATCCGGCCGCTGGCGGACTTCGAGCAGTGAGCCACGGCAGTCCGGCCCGGGCGGGCGGCCG
>NZ_JBHSQJ010000048.1:34102-60060 GCF_042658505.1 Streptacidiphilus monticola
TCGACGCCTATCCGCGGATCGTCGGGGCGCTCATCCGGATCACCGGGGACTGGGACCTGGCCGAGGACTGCGCCCAGGAGGCGCTGGCCCAGGCCCTGTCCCGGTGGCCCGGGGACGGTGTCCCGGCGAACCCCGGCGGCTGGCTGATGACGGTGGCCCGCAACAAGGCCACGGACGTGCTGCGCCGGGCCACCGTCGAACGGAGCAGGCTGCGCGACCTGGCGGTGCTCGCGCTCACCGCCGCGACGCGGGAGCCCGCGCCCGGCAGCGGGACCGGGGGCATCGACGACGACCGGCTGCGGCTGGTCTTCACCTGCTGCCACCCCGCGCTCGCCCCGGAGGCGCGGGTCGCGCTGACCCTGCGGACGGTCTGCGCGGTGCCCACGGCGGAGATCGCGCGGGCGTTCCTGGTCACCGAGTCCACCATGACCCGGCGGCTGACCCGGGCCAAGACGAAGATCGCCCAGGCCCGGATCCCCTACCGCGTGCCCACCGGACCGGCGCTGGCCGAACGGCTGCCCGGCGTGCTGGCCGTGCTCTACCTGCTCTTCACCCAGGGCTACAACGCGGACGGCGAGCCGGCCTTCGCCGAGGAGGCGGTCCGGCTCGCCCGGCTGCTGGCCGGTCTGATGCCGGATCAGCCGGAGGCCCGCGCGCTGCTGGCGCTGCTGCTGCTCCAGCACTCCCGCCGCGACGCCCGCCGCGATGCCGAGGGGCGGCTGCTGACGCTGGAGCGGCAGGACCGGTCCCGCTGGGACCACGCCGCCGTCGCGGAGGCCCTGGCCCTGCTGCGGGAGACCGCGGGGGAGCCGGGGCCCTACGCCCTCCAGGCCCGCATCGCCGCCTGCCACGCCGCCGCGCCCTCGCTCGCCGCGACCGACTGGAGCCGGATCGCGGCCTGCTACGACGAACTGGCCGCGCTTCAGCCTTCGCCGGTGGTGGAGCTCAACCGCGCGGTGGCGCACGGCTACGCCCACGGCCCGGAGGCGGGGCTGGCCCTGCTGGCCGCCGTCCGGGGGCAGTTGACGGACTATCCGCTCGCGCTCGCCGCCGAGGCGGACCTCACCGCCCGGGCCGGCGACCAGGTGCGCGGCGCGGCGCTGTTCCGCGCGGCGGCCGCGCGCAGCCACGGCGCGTCCGACCGCCGCGCCCTGCTGGACCGCGCCGCCGAGCTGGAGAACTGACACGTCGCCACGGTCCGGTCCGGGCGGGGTCGTTCGTCATCCGGGTGACCGCATCTCCGGGAGAAAGGCATTCACCATGACGAGGACACCGGTCCGGACGGGAGAACTGCAGGGGCTGCTCGACGCGCTGGCCGGCCAGCGGGCCCATGTGCTGCGCAGCCTGGAGGGGCTGGGCGAGGCGGAGTTGCGGCGTGGGGTGCTGCCGTCCGGCTGGAGCTGCCTGGGCCTGGTCAACCATCTGGCGCGGGACGTGGAGCGGTTCTGGTTCCGCGCCGTGCTCGGCGGCGAGGGCGAGGCCGCGATCGCGGCGGGGGACGCCTGGACGGTGGACCCGGAACGGCCTGCGGCGGACGTGCTCGACGGCTACCGCCGGGACACCGCGCGGGCGGACGAGGTCCTGGCGCGCCTCGATCCCGACGCGGAGCCCGCGTGGTGGCCGGACGGGCTCTTCGGCGCCTGGCGGCTGGACTCGGCGCGCCAGGTGGTCCTACACGTGATCACCGAGACGGCCTGCCACGCGGGGCACTTGGACGCGGTGCGGGAACTGCTCGACGGCCGTCAGGACCTGGTCCTGACGTCAGGAGGCGGCGGGCGCGGCGGCGCCGAGGGGGAGCCACGCTGCGGCTGACGGACCGTCCGTTCCGGGCCTGGCGGCGGCAGGGGGAGTGGTGGGCGGGGCCGGCGCTCGCCGCGTTCGTCGCCCGTCGCCCGTCGCCCGCCCCGTCCCCAGTCGCCCGCGGCTTCGCCGCCGTCGCGGCCGCGGCACCAGGGTGTGCGCGGCCGCCTGCGCGTGAAGCGGGGCGCGCGGTGGAGGAGCTCTCCGCACCGCCTCGTGACACCCCGTCAGGAATGACCGCACGCTCGTGCCCATTGTGTCTTGGATCACAGAACAAAAATACCTTCGCGAAGGTATTCTTTTTTTCGCCGGCAGACGCCGGTGCTGGTTCGATGCATGCGAGGGGGAACAGAGCATGGCGGATCTCGATCTCGCCATCGTGGGCATGGGCCCGCGTGGACTGTCGGTGCTGGAGCGGCTGGTCGCCCGGCTGTGGGAGGCGCAGCGGGGCGGGCCGGGCGGCGGCCCGAAGGTGCGGGTGACGGTGGTGGAGCCGGAGGAGCCCGGAGCCGGGCGGATCTGGCGCACCGACCAGCCCGAATGGCTTGTCATGAATACGGCGGCGGTAGAGGTGAGCCTCTACTCCGGGGGCCCGGACGAGGGGCCGTGGCGGGCGGGGGCAGGGCCCTCGCTGCACGAGTGGCTCTGCGCGCGGGCCGAGGAGCTGGGGGAGGAGCCGCCCTCGCCCAACACCTACGCCCCGCGCCGCGTCTACGGCACCTACCTGCGGGACGTCTTCGCCCGCATCATCGGCCACCTGCCGCCGGGCGTCGAGGTGCGCAGCCTCCAGGGCCGCGCCCGCGAGCTGCGGCGCAGCACGGACGGACGCTACCGGCTCTGTGTCAGCAACGGGGTGGAACTCACCGTCGACAAGGTCGTGCTGACGACGGGTCACCCGCGCAACCGGGCCGAGGACGCCGACCGGGACCTGCTGGACTTCGCCTCCCGGCACCCGCGCACCAGGTACCTGCGCGGAGACTCCGCCGCGGACATGGACCTGGCCGGGATCGAGCCCGGGGAGCCGGTCGCGGTGCTCGGGCTCGGGCTGACCTTCTACGACGTCGCCGCGCTGCTGACGACCGGGCGCGGCGGCGCCTTCCGGCCGGGGCCGGACGGCAGGCTGCGGTACCACCCCTCCGGGCTGGAGCCCCGGCTCTACGCCGGCTCCCGCAGCGGACTGCCGCTCCCGGCCCGTGGTCGCAACCAGAAGGACGCGCTGTACCGCTACCAGCCGCGCTTCTTCACGTCGGAGGCGCTGGCCGAGGCACGCAAGCAGGCCGTCTCCCGCTCCGGCAACGTCCAACTGCGCTTCCGCGAGCAGGTGCTGCCGCTGATGCTGCGCGAGGTGGACTACGTGTACCGGACCACCGCCGTGCGAGTGCGCGACGGCCGGGACGCCGCGGCCGAGTTCGCCGACCGCTACGCCGAGGCGGTGGCGGGTGGCAACCCCGGAGCCCTGGACAAGGTGCTCGCCGAGGCCGGGCTGGCCGACCAGCCCGCCATCGACCTCGAGGCCATGGCCCGCCCGTTCCGCGGGGAGCGCTTCGCCGGCCCCGACGCCTTCCACGACCGGCTGCTCGAGGTGCTCCGCGCCGACGCGGACGCCGCCGAACTCGGCAACGTGGACGGGCCGTTGAAGGCGGCCCTGGACATCCTCCGGGACATCCGGGGGCTGGTCCGGGAGGCGGTGGAGTTCTCCAGCCTGCACCCGGACTCGCACCGTGACGAGTTCCTGGCCTGGTTCAACCCGATCAACACGATGGTCTCCGCAGGCCCGCCGGTCATGCGGATCCAGCAGACCGCCGCGCTGATCGAGGCCGGGCTGCTCACCGTCGTCGGCCCCGGCACCCGGATCGGCACGGACGAGGACCACGGGGTCTTCACCCTCGACTCGCCGCAGGTGGCGGACTCCCGGGTGACCGCCCGGGTCCTGGTGGACGCCCGCATCCCGCGGCCCAACGTCCACATCGACTCCTCGCCGCTGACCCGGCAGATGATCGCCGACGGCCTGGCCACCGCGCACGTCAACATCAACGCCAGGGACGGGGCGAGGTTCACCACCGGCGCGCTGGCCGTCACCGGCCGCCCGTTCCGGGTGGTCGACGCGGCCGGGCGGCCCTCCCGCGACCTCTACGCGCTGGGCATCCCCACCGAGGAGCAGCGCTGGTTCACCCAGATCGGCAACGGCCGCCCCGGTCCGATGGCCGGCTTCCACGCCGACGCCGACGCCATCGCCGCCGACGCCCTGCGGCAGGTGACGGGCCAGGGGCCGGTGGCGGTGCCGCAGCCCACCGTCCGGCCCCTGTCCGGCACCGCCGACGCCGCCGACGCGGCGCCGCTGCCCCTGGCGGGCTGAGCCGTGCCGGAGAACCCGCAAGCCACCGAGGAGAACACCGTGAACGGACGAAACCCGGCCGCCACCGAGGAGTTCCGCGCGGCCCGAGACCTGCTGCTCGACCTGCGGGAGGACCACGCCGCCGCCGTCGACCGGTTCCGCTGGCCCCGGCCCGAGCGGTTCAACTGGGCGCTCGACTGGTTCGACGCCGTGGCCGCCGGCCCGCGCGCCGGGCAGACCGCGGTCCGGCTGGTCGGACCGGACCGCGCCGAGGCGCTGTCCTACGCGGAGCTGGCACGACGTTCCGACCAGGTCGCCAACTGGCTGCGCCGCAAGGGTGTCCGGCGCGGCGACCGGCTCCTGCTCATGCTCGACAACGAACTCGCCGTCTGGGAGGCGCTGCTGGCCTCGATCAAGCTGGGCGTGGTCGTCGTCCCCACCTACACCAGCGTGTCCGGCCGGGACCTCGCGGACCGGCTCGAGCGGGGCCGGGTCGCCCACGTGCTGACCTCGCACCGGCTCACCGGGCGCTTCGCCGACGCGCCCGCCGGGCTGACCCGGATCTGCACCGGGCCGCCCGTGCCGGGCTGGCTCAGCTACGCCGAGAGCCACGACGAGCCGGACGCCTTCACCCCGGACCGGGAGACCGGGGCGGACGAGCCGCTGTTCGTCTACTTCACCTCCGGGACCACCTCCGCCCCCAAGATGGTCGAGCACACCCATCTCTCCTACCCCGTCGGCCACTTGAGCGGCATGTACTGGAACGGGCTGCGGCCCGGCGACGTGCACGCCAACGTCTCCGCACCCGGCTGGGCCAAGCACGCCTGGTCCAGCTTCTTCGGCCCCTTCCACGCCGAGGCCACCGTGCTCTCGCTGGAGGTCGAGCCCGGGCGGCCGGAGCAGCTGCTCGCACTGGTCCGTGCCGAGGGAGCCACCAGCCTGTGCGCCCCGCCCACGGCCTGGCGCACCCTGGTGCAGCACCCGCTGGGCCCCCGCCCGCCGCGACTGCGCGAACTCACCTCCGTCGGCGAGCCGTTGAACCCCGAGGTGATCGAACAGGTGCGCCGGGCCTGGGGGCTGACCATCCGGGACGGCTACGGCCAGACCGAGGCCACCGCGATGGTCGGCAACACCGTCGGCAGCGAGGTGCGGCCCGGGTCGATGGGCCGGCCGCTCCCCGGCTACCGGATGGTCGTGGTCGACCCCCGCACCGGACGGCCCGCCACCGAGGGCGAGCTGTGCGTCGACCTGACGGACCGTCCGGTCGGCCTGATGACCGGGTACCTGAACGACCCGGAGAAGACCGCGGCGGTCTTCTCCGGCGGGCTGTACCGGACGGGGGACATCGCCCGTATCGACGCCGACGGCTACCTCACCTATGTCGGCCGCAGGGACGACGTGTTCAAGTGCTTCGACCACCGCATCTCCCCGTTCGAGCTGGAGAGCGTGCTGCTGCAGCACCCGCAGGTGGCCGAGGCCGCGGTGGTCCCGGTGCCGCACCCGGTGGGCATGTTCGTCCCCAAGGCCTATGTCGCCCTCGCCGCCGGCGGAACCCCGGACCGGGACACCGCACGGTCCGTGCTGGAGTTCGCCGCCGCGCGGCTGGCCCCGCACCAGCGGATCGCGGCGCTCGAGTTCGCCGAGCTGCCGAAGACCACCTCCGGCAAGATCCGCCGCGCCGAGCTGCGCGCCAACGGCGCCGCGGACCCCGCGGGCCCGGCGCCCGCCGCCGAGTGGCGGACCGAGGACCTGCTCGGCGCCCTGGCCGCGCAGTCCGCCCCGGGCCTGTGACCGCGCCACGTCAGGCCCGGCCTTCCGACGCACCGCCTTCACCCGCACATCCGACCGCAGAACCGAGGAGGAGCACCATGTCCGAGCCCACCGCCTACCGCCCCCAGCAGCGTGACGTCGAGGTCTTCGAGGACCTCTTCGGCGACGGCCTGACGGACGGTCAGATCACCTGGCACCCCTACGTCCAGCCCGGGCGCGACGCCGTGGACGTGCGCTGGCTCTACACCGGGGACGAGACCGGCCCCGACGGGGCCGAGGCCTACATCGCCCACTTCCGGCCGGGCGCCCACGGCGACCTGCACCGCCACCTGGGCTTCGAGCTGCTGTTCATACTCGACGGCGAGCTGGTCAACGACAACGGCCAGCGCTACCGCGCCGGGACCCTGGTGCTGGAGCGGCCGGGCAGCATCCACCGGGTGGCCAGCCCCGAGGGCTGCAAGATGCTCGTCGTCCGCGAGAAGCGCACGCTGCCGCTGCGCCCCGGTGAACTGCCGGACGACGGCCTGGCGCTGGCCGCAGCACCGCTGAGCGCCTGATCCGATACGCCGAGCGCGTGACCCGGCGCGTGACCCGGCGCCTGACCCGGCGCGTGACCGCCTGATCCAAACGCCGCCATCCGGGCCGGGGCGGCCCGTCCGCCGCCCCGGCCCTGTCTCCACCACCCACAACCCGAGCCTCGACAACGGGAGTTCACCGTGTCTGAACAGGTCACCGACCTGACCCCTCAGCAGATCCCGGCGGTGGCCGCGCCGCCGCCCTCCGACGAGATCCTTCTCGGCCGCTCCGGCAAGGCGCACGGACCGCGCTACAAGTGGGGCATCCTCGGCATCGGCATCGGCGCGCAGGCCGCCTTCAGCGCGGCGTTCCAGGGCATCCCCACCTCGGGATCGCTGCTGCAGAGCGCCTACCGGCTCTCCGCCTCCCAACTGGGCCTGGTACTGGCGGCGGTGACCTGCGGCATCTTCGTCACCGACGTGTTCTGGGGCATCATGTCCGACCGCATCGGCGAGCGCCGGGTGCTGATCACCGGCCTGTCCGGGACCACCCTGGCCCTGGCCGCGGTCACCGTGTTCCTGGTCCCCGGCGGGGGCGCCGTCCCCGCCTACGGGGCGCTGGCCGCGGTGCTGTTCCTCGCCGGCGCCCTCGGCGGCTGCGTCAACGGGGCCTCGGGCCGCGCGGTGATGGGCTGGTTCCCGCCGCACAAGCGGGGGTTCGCCATCAGTCTGCGGGTCGCCGCGGTGCCGGCCGGCGGCGCGATCGGCGCGGCCGTCCTGCCGCCGCTGGCCCTCGGCCCAGGCTTCCGCTGGGTCTTCGGCTTCCTCACCCTGTTCTGCCTGCTCGCCACGGTCGCCGTGGTGCTCTGGCTGGACGAGCCGCCGCTGGCGCGCACCAAGGCCACCGCCGACCAGGCCGCCACCTCGGTCCCCAACCCGCTGCTGCGGTGGGACATCTGGCGGGTCGCCATCACCGCGTTCCTGCTGGACCTGCCGCAGTTCACCGTGCTCACCTTCGGCTCGGTCTACCTGCACGAGGTGAAGCACCTGTCGCTGGGCACCATCGCCGGCCTGCTGGTCGTCGTCCAGGTGCTGGGCGCGGTCTCCCGGGTCTGGGGCGGCCGTTGGACCGACCGCCGCGGCGGCCGGAACCGGCGCACCCTGGTCACCGTCTACAGCTGGGTCATCGCGCTCGGCTTCACGGTGGTCGGCCTGTTCGGCTCCGCACCCGCCTGGCTGGTGGCGGCGCTGCTGGTGGTCAGCGGCTTCCTCGCCTGCGGCTGGCACGGCGTCCACTACGCGGAGATCGCGACCATGGCCGGCGCGGAGCGTTCGGGCACGGCGCTGGGCCTGGAGAACACCATGGTCTTCGGCGGCGCCTTCGTCACCCCGCTGCTGATCCCCGCGCTGCTCTCGGTGTCGTCCTGGTCGGTGGTCATGCTGGTCGTGGGCGCGGCGCCGGCGGTGCTGTCCGCGCTGGTGATGCCGCGCGAGCCGAAGGCGGCCGCCCGATGAGCCGCCCGGTGGCCGTGGTGACCGGCGCGAGCAGCGGCATCGGGGCGGCGACGGCGCGGGCCCTGGCCGGGGCCGGCTACCACGTGGTGGCGGCGGCCCGGCGCAAGGACCGGGTCGAGGCGCTGGCGGAGGAGATCGGCGGCACGGCCGCGCCGCTGGACGTCACCGTCGCCGCCGCGGTGGCCGCCTCGGCCCGCGGCCTGGACCGCTGCGACGTGCTGGTCAACGTGGCGGGCGGCGCGCTGGGCGCCGACCCGGTGGAGACGGCACGGCCGTCCGACTGGCGGGCCATGTACGAGGTCAACGTCCTCGGCGTGCTGCACCTGACGCAGGCGCTGCTGCCGCTGCTGCGCGGCAGCGGGGACGGGGTGCTGGTGGTGCTGAGCTCCACCGCGGCCCAGGTGGCGTACGAGGGCGGCGGCGGTTACGTCGCCGCCAAGCACGGCGCGCACGCTCTGGCGGCCACGCTGCGGCTGGAGTTGTGCGGGGAGCCGGTGCGGGTGGTCGAGATCGCCCCAGGGATGGTCCGCACCGAGGAGTTCGCACTCAACCGCTACGGCGGCGACGCGGAACGGGCGGCGCAGGTCTACGCCGGCGTCGCGGCCCCGCTGACCGCGCAGGACGTGGCGGAGACGGTCGCCTGGGCGGTGACCCGGCCCGCCCACGTCAACATCGACCTGCTGGTGGTGCGGCCCCGCGCCCAGGCGGCGCAGCACAAGGTGCACCGGGAGCCGGCGGGTTGACGCGGCGTCGGCCGGCCGCCGTGCGCGGGCGGCCGACGGTTCAGCCCTCGACGGCCCGCGCCGGGTCGACGACGGCGGCGATGATGTGCCGGGTCCGCTCCACCAGGTCGGCGCGGCCGGTCTGGACCCAGGAGATGTGCTGGGCGCCGAACATGGCGGACTCCAGCACGTCGCACAGCGCCGCCGGGTCCGCGTCGGGCCGCAGTTCGCCCTGCTCCTGAGCCTGCGTCAGCAGCTCGCCGAGCAGGGTCCGGTAGGTGGTGAAGGGGGCGGGCAGCAGGTCGGGGCCGACCAGCGCCCGCTCGATCTGCAGCCGCGCCCCGGCCTGGACCACCATGTCCTGCTGGAAGTCCGCGGCGGTGCGCAGCAGCAGCTCGCGCAACCGTGCCAGTGGCGGCAGGCCGGACTCGGCGACCTCCTGGGCCAGCCGCGGCCAGTGCGCGTAGAAGCCCTCGGACACGGCGGTGGCGAGGGCCTCCTTGTTGGCGAAGTGGAAGTAGACCGCGCCCTTCGTCAGCCCCGCCAGTTCGGCGACCTCCAGGATGGTGACGGCGGGGTAGCCGCGCTCGGCGAAGGCCTGGGCGGCCGCCTCCAGGATCTGCTGCCGGGTGCGCAGCGCGCGCTCCTGCTTGAGCTCGGCACCGCGGCTGTTCACTGCCGTGCGGGAGGCGGCCGCGCGGCCTCTGTGCTGACGCTCCGTCAAGGTTCCTCCAGGTCATGAGCTGTTCATCCGGGCCGGGCCGACCGGCCGTTGCAATATACCTTCTCGTAGGTATATTTTCCCTCGCGGAAGCTGACTGACCGTCGACAAGTTCCGCCTGTCGCCGGTTCCGCTTGTTGACGAGGGGGAAACAGCATGGATCAGCCTACGTTGCCCGCGCCTGCCCGGATCCGGCCGGGACTCAGCTACCAGCGGCCGGTGTCACGGGAGTTGGTGCACCGGGCCGCCGTCGCCGAGGTCTTCGTCACCGACGCGGTGCGCGCCGGGTCCGGTGAGGAGGAGCGCTTCCTGGTCGCCGCCCAGTGGCCGCGCGACCACGCCCTCTACCACCCGGACCGGGCCGGGCGCACCGACCCGCTGCTCTTCGCCGAGACCATCCGGCAGGCGATGGTCTACGTGGCGCACAGCTTTCTCGACGTTCCGCTCGGCCGCCGGTTCATCGGCAGCGGCCTCTCCTTCCGGATCACCGAGCCCGACGCGCTCGGCGACTCCGGCGCCCCGCTCTCCGTCGTCCTCGACGTCCGCCGCCGCCCGGTGGAGCGCCCGCTGCCGGGGCGCACGCCGCTGGCCCTGGACGTGGACCTGCTGGTCGACGGCCGGCCCTGCGGCTTCGGCAGCATCGACGCCACGGCGGTGGACGAGCGCCGGTACACGCTGCTGCGCGGCCGCGGGGCCGCAGCCGCGGCGGACGCCGCCCACGCCGCCCCCGCGTTGCTGCGTCCGGTCCCCGCCCGGCGGGTCGGCCGGCTGCGCGACAAGGACAGCGTCCTGGGCCGCCCGGTGGGCGCTCCCGAGAGCGACGCCTGGCACCTGCGGGTCGACCTGGGGCACGCCGTGCTCTTCGACCACCCGACGGACCACCTGCCGCTGATGGTGCTGCTGGAAGGCTTTCGTCAGCTGGGCTTCCTGCGCGCCCACCGGGGCCGCGGCGCGGCGCTGCCGCTGATGCTCACCGAGGCCCGGGTCGACTGCCAGGGCTGGGGCGAACTCGACCAGCCCGTCCGGCTGTTGGTGGCCGACGAGACCACGGGCCGCTCCGGCGTGCACCGCCTGCGCGTGGTCGCGGAGCAGCAGGGCCGCGTCCTCGCCGTCGCGGAGACGGCCTGGAGCGCGGCGGCCGGATCAGCTGCCCTCAACCGCCTGGCAGGCTAGCGCCTGCGGGGTGGACCGCACCCGAGCGCCGACCTGCGCGGCGCCGCTCTGTCCGGCCTCCGGTCAGGCCGGCAGGCGACTTGCACTCGTCATCGCGCGCGGGGCGCGGCCTCCACCGGCTTCCGGGGGGTCGGTGGCGGACCGGGACCGCGTGCGCTTCCCGGGGCTCCTCCGGTGTCGCCGGTGTTCCGGGCCTGGGCAGTTGGGCCTTCGGTCGGGGCCCGGTTGGAGGTGCGGTCAGCCCGCGTCGGCGAAAGGCTCAGGCACGTCTGATGCGAGAACGCTTGTGCTGGGCGCGCCCGGGGCAGGTCCTGGCCTCGGCCGCAGGTTTGGGGCCGCGGGCCGACGCGCCGCAGGGGCACAGCGTCGTCGGCCGCCGGGAACGTCCCCGGGGCTCTGCGCGGCAGGCCGTGCCCTCACGGGTGCTTCTCCTCCGGCCTGCGCTGCGTGGCAGGGCGGGCCGGACCTGGCCCCCGGTGCGGGTCAGGAGGGGCGCGCGGGGTCCGGGGCCGGGGTGGTGGCGAGGCGCAGCAGGCGGGCGAGTTGGGCGACGGGGCCGGCCGTGGCCGCGCCGCGCTGGGCCTGGGACGTGCCGAGCAGGACCGCCGTGATCAGCTCCGCCAACTCCTCCGCGCCCAGCTCGGCGTCGGGACGGCCGCCCGCGGCCAGCGCCGCCTCGGCCAGCGCGCCCAACCGGCCGCGCAGATCCAGAAGTTCCTCCGATGGAGCGCCGGTGGACTGCGCCTCGTCCAGGGCCAGCCGCAGCCCTGCCTCGGCCCGGGGCGAGGTCTCCAGCCACTCCGCCAGCCGCAGCAGGGCCGCGGTCGGGTCCGCCGTCGGCGACGGGGCGGTGAGCAGGGCCACCTGTTCACGGAACTGGCGTAGCAGCTCCGCCGCCAGAGCAGCCTTGGAAGGGAAGTGCCCGTACAGTGCGCCCTTGGTCAACTCCAGTCGCTCCACCACCTGTTGCAGCCCTGACCGGGCGTAGCCGTGGCGGGAGAACTCGACCGCTGCGGCGTCGAGCAGCAGCTCGTGGGTCCGTTGCGACCGCTGCTGTCTCTGTCTCGGCGGCATGAACCACCCCTTCGCCCGCGAAGAAACAAACCTTCTCAAACGAATGTTATGCCAGAACGCCTTCCCACTTCCATGAACGGATTCGGACCATGCAGAAGCTGACCACTCGTCACCCCGCCGGCCGCCCCGCGCCTTCCGGCGCGCCGCACGCCTTCGCCGGCGCCGTCACGCTCGCCGACGCCGGCGCGGAGGCCGCCGACCGTGACCGCAGCCTCTCCGCGCTGACTGTCGAGGCCCTGACGGGGGCCGGCTTCGCCCGGCACTTCGTGCCGAGGCGGTGGGGTGGGACGGAGGGCGGGTTCGCCGAACTGCTCGCGCGGGCCGCCGAGTTGGGAGAGGCCTCCGCCTCTGCGGCCTGGTGTGCCATGCTCTGGGCCGCGCACGGCCGGTTCGCCACCCGGCTGCCCGAGCAGGCGCAGCAGGAGCTCTGGGCGGCGGGCCCGGACGTGCGCCTCTCGGCCGCCCTCGCGCCCCCCTCGGGCCGGGTGGAGCGGCGGCCGGACGGCTGGCTGCTGGACGGGAACTGGCACTGCGTCAGCGGCGCCCTGCACGCCGACTGGTTCCTGCTCGCCGTGCCCGGGACGGAACCGGGCGGCGGTGAGGCGCTGGTGCTGGCCGTTCCGGCCGAGCGGCTGACGGTCAGCCGGACCTGGCACGCCCCGGGCCTGCGCGGCACCGGAAGCGACAGCGTCGCGGCGACGGGTGTCGTGGTGCCGGCCCACCGCGCCGTCCCGCTCGCGGAGTTGCTCGCCGCCCGTCCCGAGGCGTCGTCACGCGGCGGCCAGGCGCCCGCGTTGCTCGGCGGCGGGCTGCTGTTCTGCGCGCCCGCCCTGGGGGCCGCCCGCCGGGCGCTGCGCGCCTGGACGGCGGAGGCGACAGCCGCCCGCCCCGGGCGGGAGAGCGAACTGGCGCGTGCCGCCGACGCGCGCCTGGCGCTGGCCCGCTCCGCCGGAGAGATCGAGGCGGCGGAACTGCTGTTGCGTCAGGCGGCGGAGCGCGCCGACCACGGTCCGCTGGACGCGCAGACGGTCGGCCGCAACCAGCGTGACGCCGCCGTGGGCCTGGACCTGCTGGTCACGGCGGTGGAACGGCTGGTCCGCAGTGGCGGCGTGCACACCCGCTCGGGCGCGGACGGGGTTCTCGACCGGGCCTGGCGCGACCTGCACACGGCCGCGTCCCACGCCGCCCTGCGGCTTCAGTCCGCCGCCGACGCCTGGGCGCTGACCCTCGTCTCCTGACGGGTCGTCACCCCTGGCCGCGCGGCGGAACGGCGCAGCCGTCGGGGCCGCAGGCCTCCCCGCCGTCCGTGCCGGGCAGGGCGGCGAGCAGGGGGACGACCGGGCGGGTGGCCCAAGCCTGCTCCAGGGCCTGGGCGAAGGCCGCCGGGGGCTGTGCGCCGGACACGCCGAGACGGCGGTCGAAGACGAAGAAGGGGACGCCGGTCGCGCCGAGAGCCGCGGCGGTGGCCTCGTCCTCGCGGACGGCGTCCGCGTAGGCGTCGGGGTCCGCGAGCACAGCCTTCGCGGCCTCGGCGTCCAGGCCCGCCGCCACCGCGAGTTCGACCAGCCGGGCCCCGTCGAAGGCGGAGCGCTGCTCGGCGAAGTTGGCCCGGTAGAGGAGATCGAGCAGCTGCTCCTGGCGGCCGTGCTCGGCCGCGAAGTGCAGCAGCCGGTGCATGTCGAAGCTGTTGGCCGCGTCCCGGCCCTCGGTCAGGTAGGGCAGGCCCTCCTGCTGCGCGTTCGCGGCGATCCGCAGCTCCGCGCTGCGCGCCTGGTCGAGGGTCAGGCCGTACTTGGCCGCGATCAGCGGCACCACCGGCTCGGCCATCGCGGGGGCCTCCGGGTTGAGCTCGAAGGAGCGGTGCACGACCTCCACCTCCGCCCGGTGCGGGAACTGCTCCAGGGCGGCCTCGAACCGGGCCTTCCCGATGTAGCACCACGGGCAGTTGATGTCGCTCCAGATCTCCACGCGCACGGTGTCGCTCCTGTTGTCGCCGATGTTCACCGCCCGAAACAAGGATGAGGAGCTCAATATTCCGGCTGCTCAACTTCAGGCGCGGCCCGGGCGGAGCCGCCGTCCCTCGCCCCGGATAGGATCCGCTGATTCGCCGACCCCGGGAGGGACCATGACCGCGCAGCCCAACTACCTTGTGCTTCCCGGCTACCTGGGCTCGGGCCCCGAGCACTGGCAGACCCGCTGGGAGGCGGCGGACCCGGCCTTCCGGCGCGTCGAGCAGGCCGACTGGGACCGGCCGCGGCTGAGCGACTGGCTGGACGCCCTCGACGAGGCCGTGGCCGCCGAGCCCGGCCCGGTGGTGCTGGTCGGCCACAGCCTCGGCTGCGTCCTCACCGCGCACTGGGCGGCGGCCCGCCCGGCGTCCGCCGTCGCCGGGGCCTTCCTGGTCGCGCCCGCCGACATCGAGCGGGCGGGGGTCCCCGAGCTGGAGAACTTCTGCCCGGTCCCGCTGCAGCGCCTGCCCTTCCCGAGCATCGTCGTCGCCAGCACCGACGACCCCTGGTGCACCCCCCAGCGGGCCCGGCTCTTCGCGGACGCATGGGGCGCCCGGCTGGAGTTCACGGGCGCCCATGGGCACCTCAACTCCGATTCCGGGCTGGGGGATTGGCCGTTCGGCCGGAAGCTGCTGGCGGAGCTGCCGGTCAGTTGAGCCAGATGCGCACCTCGGTGCTGGGCTGCCGCTCCGAGAACAGGCCGGCCGGCGAGGCCGTGTGCAGCAGTCGGCGCAGGTCGGCCTCGAAGGCGCCGAGCCGCTCGCCGAACAGGTGCGGAGCCGAGTAGGACATCGACAGGACCCCGGCCACGACGTCGTCCACGGTCCGCTCCAGCGGCTGCCCGCCGGGGACGACGAGCCGGCGACGGTGGGGGAAGCCCGCACGCGCGAGCACCTCGTCCTCGCCACCGGGCGTCCCGTCCGGCAGCAGTCCCCGCCCGGCGCGCCGGACCGGGCCCAGGTAGCGGCGTACCAGGTCGGCCACGGCGGCCCCGGGCACGGCCGGGTGGGGGAGCCCTTCGGCGCTGCGGGCCCCCGTCTTCAGGTCGGCGATGTGGACGAAGGCGCCGCCGTCGGGTCGGAGCAGGCCGCGTACCGTCGCGGCGACCCGTGCCCGATCCATCCAGTGGAACGAGTTGCCGAAGGTCGCCACGGTGAACTCGCCCAGACCGTCGGGCAGTTGCTCGGCGCGGGCGCGGACCCAGCGGGTCCTCCCGGTCAGGCCTCGCCCGCTCGCGTCCCGCTCGGCCTCCGCGAGCATGCCGGGATCCGGGTCGACGCCCACCACCTCCCGGAACAGGTGGGCCAGCGGCAGCGCCAGCGTCCCCGGGCCGCAGCCGACGTCGAGCA
The DNA here is from genome assembly GCF_042658505.1 of Streptacidiphilus monticola. Classification (NCBI taxonomy): domain Bacteria; kingdom Bacillati; phylum Actinomycetota; class Actinomycetes; order Kitasatosporales; family Streptomycetaceae; genus Streptacidiphilus; species Streptacidiphilus monticola. Next base: position 49,086 of record NZ_JBHSQJ010000048.1, read on the forward strand.
GTCGGCCGCGGCCGTCGAGGCCCAGCTCCGCGGCCAGGGATTCGGGCAGTCCGGGGGCGTAGGGCAGGCGGCCGCGGCGGTAGTGGGGGGCCGTGCCGGCGAAGAGGGTCTCGTCCCACTGCCAGGGGTCGGTCATGCCGGTGCTCCTGCTCTCGGTAGGTCCGTTGCGCTGCTGGGATGTTGACGGCGGCTCAGCGGGCGCGCAGCGCGTCGAAGCCCAGCAGCAGGGCCTCGACGGCGAAGGAGAAGCGCTCGGCGTCGTCCACCCCGAGGCCTTCGCGCGCGGCTCGGGTGACGAGGGGGTAGCGGTCTGCCTGGAGGCCCGCCAGCCATCCGGTGCCGCCCGGCCGGCCGGGGTCCCCGGAGAGCTGGGCCTCGGCGACGGTGTGGCCGACAACGAAGAGCGAGAGCGTGTTGAGCACGTGCAGCGCCTGGTCGAGGGGGAAGCCGGCGGCCGTCAGCATGCGCAGGGAGGCCTCGACGTCGTCCAGGGCCGCAGGGGTGGCGGCCGGGCGGGAGGCGGCGAGCGGCAGGACCGCCGGATGCCGCAGCAGGCCGGTGCGCAGGGCGGTGGCGTAGCCGCGCAGCGCGGCCCGCCAGTCGGGGGCGCCCTGCGTCGTGTCGGTGTGGTCGAGGGCGGGCGCCGCGGCGGCGAACACCTGCTCCACGAGGCCGTCGAGGAGGGCGTCCTTGTTGGGGACGTAGTGGTACAGCGTCATGGCCTCGACCTGGAGCTCCTCGCCGAGCGCGCGCATGGTGAGGCCCTTGAGGCCCGTGCGGTCCACCAGTTGGAGCGCGGCGTCGAGGACGCGCCCACGGCTGAGGCCGGCCCGCTCGCCGCGGCCGCGCCGGGGCCCTGAGGTCTCGCTGGGCATGGGTTCCTTCCACGCGTCGGTCCGATGGGCTCGGCTTGACTTTCTTACAGCGTAAGAGAAGACTCGGCAGGGAAGAAACTTACGCCGTAAGAAAAGGGGGATCCTTCACATGGTCACTACAGCTGCCGCAGGGAACCGCCCCGCTGCCGCCAAGCGGGTCGTCCTGGACTTCGTCGCCGCCCTGAACGAGCGGGGAGGCGAGGCCTGGGTCGACCTGCTCGCCCCGGACGTGATCGACCACAACAAGATCATCTTCGGTGAGGACGACACCCCCGGCGCCGCGATCGAGGGTTTCCGGCAGCAGTTGGCGGCCTTCAGCACCGACCGTCCCGGCCACGGGTTCATGGTCGAGCAGCTCATCGGCGAGGGGGACGAGGTCGTCGCCCGGCTGCGGGTCCGCGGCGCGCACACCGGCTACCACCCGCGCATGCCCCAGCCGACCGGCCGGTCCTGCGACGTCGAGCAGATCTGGATCTTCACTGTGCGGGACGGCCGGATCGCCGAGCTCCGCGCGGTCAGCGACCGCCTGGGCATGTTCCTCCAGCTCGGCTGGGACTGGCCGAGCCAGGACTGACAGGGGCGGCGGCGAAAACGCGCGCAGGCGCCGACCGGAGGGTTCCGGTCGGCGCCTGCGTCGGCAAGGTGCCGGGCTGCCGTTCGGCCTACAGGTCGAAGTACAGCTCGAACTCGTGCGGGTGCGGCCGCAGCGCGATCGGGGCGACCTCGTTGGTGCGCTTGTAGTCGACCCAGGTCTCGATCAGGTCCTGGGTGAACACGCCGCCCGCGAGCAGGTACTCGTGGTCCTGCTCCAGGGCGTCGAGCACGGCCGGGAGGGTGGACGGGACCTGCGGGACGGCCGCGTGCTCCTCGGGGGCCAGCTCGTAGAGGTCCTTGTCGACCGGCTCGAGCGGCTCGATCTTGTTCTTGATGCCGTCCAGGCCGGCCAGCAGCATCGCCGAGAAGGCGAGGTACGGGTTGGAGGACGGGTCCGGCGCACGGAACTCGATGCGCTTGGCTTTGGCGTTGGCGCCCGTGATCGGGATGCGGATCGCCGCGGAGCGGTTGCGCTGCGAGTAGACCAGGTTGACCGGGGCCTCGAAGCCGGGGACCAGGCGGTGGTACGAGTTCACCGTCGGGTTGGTGAAGGCCAGCAGCGAGGGAGCGTGCTTGAGCAGGCCGCCGATGTAGTAGCGGGCGGTGTCGGACAGGCCCGCGTAGCCCTGCTCGTCGTAGAAGAGCGGGGAGCCGTCGGCCCACAGCGACTGGTGGCAGTGCATGCCGGAGCCGTTGTCGCCGAAGATCGGCTTGGGCATGAAGGTGGCGGTCTTGCCGTTCCGCCAGGCGACGTTCTTGATGATGTACTTGAACAGCATCAAGTCGTCGGCCGCGGCGAGCAGGGTGTTGAACTTGTAGTTGATCTCCGCCTGGCCGGCCGTGCCCACCTCGTGGTGCTGGCGCTCGACCTGCAGGCCGGACTTGGCGAGCTCCAGGCTCATCTCCGCGCGCAGGTCGGCGAAGTGGTCGACCGGCGGGACGGGGAAGTAGCCGCCCTTGTAGCGGACCTTGTAGCCGCGGTTGCCGCCCTCCTCGACGCGACCGGTGTTCCAGGCGCCGGCCTCGGAGTCGATCTCGTAGAAGGAGCGGTTCTGCTTGGTCTCGAAGCGGACGTCGTCGAAGACGTAGAACTCCGCCTCGGGGCCGAAGTACGCGGTGTCGGCGATGCCGGAGGAGGCCAGGTAGGCCTCCGCCTTCTTGGCCACGTTGCGCGGGTCGCGGGAGTACTGCTCGCCCGTGATCGGGTCGTGGATGAAGAAGTTGATGTTGAGGGTGGCGTCCGAGCGGAACGGGTCCAGGCGCGCGGTGCTCAGGTCCGGGATCAGGCCCATGTCGGACTCGTGGATCGCCTGGAAGCCGCGGATCGACGAGCCGTCGAACATCAGCATCTCGGCGGGGTCGAACGCCGAAGCGGGCACCGTGAAGTGCTGCATGACGCCCGGCAGGTCGCAGAACCTGACATCGACGAACTTGACGTCGTTGTCCGCGATGTAGCGCGACACCTCGTCGGCGTTGTTGAACATCCAACCTCCTCGGCCCGTTGGGGATTGCTGGAAACGATAGGAACGGCCCATTTCTCACTCGTGACCCTTGTGTTTCCAGCCTGTTAACCGCGCGGCGGGCGAGGGCCGGGAACCCTTGCCGTTGCTGGGCTGTTGCCGTTCCGGCGACAGCCCGGCGGTTCACTCCTGAGGGAGTGGTCTAAACCAGTGACGGGGTACTGGCGACGGTGGGTTTCCGGCCGCCGCGCCCGGCGGCGGTACCGCCCACGGTAGTCCGTTCGGCCCCGGTTACTGTGGACCCGTGGAAGAGAGCAGGAAAGTCATCGGGAGCTGGATCGAGGGCCCGCGCTCCGGGGCCGAGCAGATGGGCGCCGATTTCGGCTACCGGGGCAAGCGGCTCGGGCTGCCCGAGGAGGGCGCCGGCTCGATCGCCGGGACCGGGCGGCGGCTCTCGGCGCTGCTGATCGACTGGCTGCTGTGCTACCTCGTCTCCTTCGGCCTGCTGGCCGGCCGGGACGTGCACAAGGTCGGCGACTGGGTGCTGCTGCTGTTCTTCGTGATGAGCGTGCTGACGCTGGCGACCGCGGGCTCCACGCCGGGCAAGCGGCTGGTCGGCCTGCGGGTGGTCCGCCTCGACGGCGGCCGGGCGTCGATCGTCCAGGTGGCCCTGCGGACCTTCCTGCTGTGTCTGGCGGTGCCCGCGCTGATCTGGGACCGCGACACCCGCGGCCTGCACGACAAGGCCGTGCACACGGTCGAGGTGCGGATCTGAGCCGTCCCCTCAAGGGGTTCCAGGCGCCAGGGGTGACAGAGCGGCCCCCGTCCGGATCGANGGGGGCCGCTGTCGGAGTTGACGGAGTGTCAGCGCATCTTGCCGGCGCCCTTGGGCATCCGCGCGCCCTTGGGGAGCGGACCCTTCGGGATCGGGGCGTTGCTCATCAGGTCGCCCATCGCGCGCAGCCGGTCGTTGATCTCGGTGACCTGGGCCGCCTGGATCGCCCGCGGCAGCTTGGCCATGTGCATCTGCAGCTTCTTGAGCGGGATCTGGCCCTCGTCGTTGCCGACGATGATGTCGGTGACGGGGACGTCGCCCGCGACGCGCGCGACCTTGCGCTTCTCGGCCGCCAGCATCGGGCGCAGCCGGTTCGGGTTCCCCTCGCCGACCAGGACGACACCTGGGCGGCCGACGCAGCGGTGCACCGCGTCCTGCTGCCGGTTGGCGGCCACGACCAGCTGGATGTTCCAGCCGCGCTTGATGTTGTTGAGCACGGCCGCCGCGGCGCCGGGCTGACCCTCCAGCTGCCCGAAGGCCGCCTTCTCGGCACGGCGGCCGAAGACGACGACGGCCGCCAGCAGTCCGAGCACGACGCCCAGAATGCCCAGGTAGATCGGGTGCCCGATGGCAAAGCCGATAGCGAGGAGCACCGCGAAGGTGCCGAGCCCGATACCGGCGACGATAAGACCGATCTTCGGGTCGACCCGCTTGGTCATGGTGTACGCCTGGCGGATCTGCGCGACCCGGCCAGTGCTCTCGGTGGATTCCTGCCTCGCCATGCCGTTCATGGTACGCAACGGCTAGCGAACCGTGCGCAGCAGCACCCTCTCCGATTCCCGGCGGTCCTGCGCGAGGCGGCGGTTCTCGCAGACCGCGGACCAGGCGTTGCGGCGGGCGGTCTGCTGGCCACCGGAGAGCAGGACGGACTCGGCGATGCGCAGCGCCTCCCCGACCTGCTTGGCGAACGAGGGCATGAGGGCAGCTCCTCTCGGGGACGTGGCGGCCGGGGACAGGCGTCCACGGCTACCACGCCATCATCACCACACGGTGTTACCGCTCGGTGACTCTCCCGTCAAACCCTCATGAAGTCCGTGCGACCCACTTCACACGCTCGTCGCAGTGGCGGACGCCCCCGCCGTTCGTGCGCGGCGGCTCGCCCTCCGCGGCGCCTGCGTTGCGGCCGGGTGCCGCCCTCGTTCCTCGGTCAGCCCCCGACCTTCACTGCGGCTTCGCTCCGCCGCGCGCCTGGTGGTGGTCGCGCTCCGCGGCGCCTGCGTTGCGGCCGGGTGCCTCCCTCGTTCCTCGGTCAGCCCCCGACCTTCACTACGGCTTCGCTCCGCCGCGCGCCTGGTGGTGGTCGCGCTCCGCGGCGCCTGCGTTGCGGCCGGGTGCCTCCCTCGTTCCTCGGTCAGCCCCCGACCTTCACTACGGCTTCGCTCCGCCGCGCGCCTGGTGGTGGTCGCGCTCCGCGGCGCCTGCGTTGCGGCCGGGTGCCTCCCTCGTTCCTCGGTCAGCCCCCGACCTTCACTACGGCTTCGCTCCGCCGCTCCAGAGCCTGGCGGTAGAGGCGCCCCGCCCGGTACGACGAACGGACGAGCGGGCCCGACATGACGCCGGCGAAGCCGATCTCCTCGGCCTCCTGCTGCAGCTCGACGAACTCCTGGGGCTTGACCCAGCGCTCCACGGGGTGGTGGCGCGGCGACGGGCGGAGGTACTGCGTGATGGTGATCAGCTCGCAGCCGGCTTCGTGCAGGTCCCGCAGCGCCTCGCTGACCTCCTCGCGGGTCTCGCCCATGCCCAGGATCAGGTTCGACTTGGTGACGAGCCCGTCCGCCCGGGCCTCGGTGATCACCTTCAGCGAGCGCTCGTAGCGGAACGCGGGACGGATCCGCTTGAAGATGCGGGGCACCGTCTCCAGGTTGTGCGCCAGCACCTGCGGACGCGACGAGAAGACCTCCGCCAGCTGCTCCGGGTCCGCGTTGAAGTCCGGGATGAGCAGCTCGACCCCGGTCCGGCCGCCCTCGCGCTCCGCCGTCACGGCGTGGATCTGACGGACCGTCTCCGCGTACAGCCAGGCGCCGCCGTCCGGCAGGTCGTCGCGGGCGACACCGGTGATCGTCGCGTAGTTGAGGTCCATGGTCAGCACGGACTCGGCCACCCGGCGCGGCTCGTCGCGGTCGAACTCCGCGGGCTTGCCGGTGTCGATCTGACAGAAGTCGCAGCGGCGGGTGCACTGGTCGCCGCCGATGAGGAAGGTGGCCTCGCGGTCCTCCCAGCACTCGAAGATGTTCGGGCAGCCGGCCTCCTGGCACACCGTGTGCAGGCCCTCGCGCTTCACCAGGGACTGCAGCGAGGTGTACTCGGGGCCCATCTTCGCCCGAGTCTTGATCCACTCGGGCTTGCGCTCGATCGGGGTCTCGCTGTTGCGGACCTCCAGACGCAGCAGCTTCCTGCCGTCGGGTGCGACGGACACGTGCGGCTCCCTACAAGTTCGAATTCTTCGGTTGGGAAAGCTCTCCCAGGGTACGCCTGGGGGTTTCGGTCCTTACCGGACCGGTGCGACCAGGCCCGCGAAGACCTCTTCGAGGTGCCGCCGCACCTGCGGCAGGACGTCCTCGACCGTGACCTCGCGGCCCAGCTCGCCGGTCAGCGAGGCGACGCCGGCGTCGCGGATGCCGCAGGGCACGATCTGGTCGAACGCCGCCAGATCCGGATTGCAGTTGAGCGCGAAGCCGTGCATGGTCACCCCGCGGGCGACCCGGACGCCGATGGCGGCGAGCTTGCGGTCGTCACCCCGCTGGCCCGCGTTCGACGGGGCGTACTCCGGCCCGGCCAGGCGCGGGTCGAGGCCGAGCTTCGCGCCCATCCGCAGCGTCAGCGCGCCGATGTTGACGACCTGCGACTCGTCCACGACCGCGCCGTGGATGTGCTCGCCGAGCACCCAGACGCCGCTGCGCCCCTCGACCCGGCTGGTGTCCACGCCCAGGTCGGCGCAGAGCCGGATCAGCGCCTCCTCCAGGTTGCGCACGTAGGCGACCACGTCCATCGGCTCGGGCAGCTTGATGATCGGGTAGCCGATCAGCTGGCCGGGGCCGTGCCAGGTGATCTCGCCGCCGCGGGTCACCTCGACGACCGGGGTGCCGTCCAGCGGGTAGTCCTCGCGCCGGGTGCGCCGGCCGGCCGTGTACACCGGCTGGTGTTCGAGCAGGAGCACGGTGTCCGGGATCTCGTCCGCGACCCGCAGGGCGTGCAGCCGCAGCTGCTCGTCCAGCGCCTCCTGGTACGGGATCTTCCGCTCGCCGATGCCGAGATGAACGAAACGGATCTCGCTGCTCATCGCTGCCTGACGCCCCTTCCGCGCTGTGGTGCCCGAAGGCTCGTAGCCACCTTACGTCCGCCCGGGTGAACCTGAACGAGTGACAACTATTGAAATCTGTCAGCCGTATCGGCATAGTGGAGGCATGCAGATCGAACAGCGCACTCTCGGGGCGAGCGGCCCCGTCGTCTCCGCCCTCGGCCTCGGCGCGATGGGCATGTCCGGCATGTACGGCCCGGCCGACGAGGCCGAGTCGATCGCCACCGTCCACGCCGCCCTGGACGCCGGGATCACCCTGATCGACACCGGCGACTTCTACGGCATGGGCCACAACGAACTGCTGATCCGCGACGCCCTGCGCAGCAGCGGCCGCGACCGGGGCGAGGTCCTGCTGAGCGTCAAGTTCGGCGCCCAGCGCGACCCCGCGGGCAACTGGATCGGCTACGACGCCCGTCCGGCCGCGGTCAAGACCGCCCTCGCCTACACCCTCACCCGGCTGGGCACCGACCACATCGACATCTACCGCCCGGCGCGGCTGGATCCGAACGTCCCGATCGAGGAGACCGTCGGCGCGATCCAGGAGCTGGTCGAGGCCGGCTACGTCCGCAGCATCGGCCTGTCCGAGGTGGGCGCGGACACCATCCGCCGGGCGGCGGCCGTGGCCCCGATCGCCGACCTGCAGATCGAGTACTCGCTGATCTCGCGCAGCGTCGAGCGGGAGATCCTGCCCGTGCTGCGGGAGCTCGGCATCGGCATGACGGCCTACGGCGTGCTCTCCCGCGGGCTGATCAGCGGTCACTGGAGCCCGGACCGGTCCGGCGCGGCGGGGGACTTCCGCAGCGCCCAGCCCCGGTTCAGCGGTGAGAACCTGGACGCCAACCTGAAGCTGGTCGAGGCGCTGCGGTCGGTCGCGGAGGCCAAGGGCGTGACGGTGGCTCAGATCGCCATCGCCTGGGTCCTGGCGCAGGGCAGCGACATCGTGCCGCTGGTGGGCGCGCGGACGCGCACGCGCCTGGCGGAGTCGCTCGGCGCGCTCGACGTGCAGCTCGACGCGGAGGATCTGGCGGCCATCGAGGAGGCCGTGCCCGAGGGCGCCGCGGCGGGCGACCGGTATGTTGCTGCGCAGATGGCGCACCTGGACAGCGAGAAGTGACGAGCAGTTAGGCCGGATCGGGGAGATGGCGGACGCAGCCCTCAGCAGCGAGGAGATCCTGGAGACCGCGGAGGAGGTGCTGCGCCGCTTCGGTCCGGGGAAGGCCACCGTGGTGGACGTGGCCCGCGCCCTCGGCGTGAGCCACGGCACGGTCTACCGCCACTACCCCAGCAAGGCCGCCCTCCGGGCGGCCGTCACCCGCCGCTGGCTGGACCGCGCGCATGCGGCTCTGCCGGGCGTGGCGGCCGGGCCGGGCTCACCGGAGGAGCGGCTGCGGGGGTGGGCCCGGGCCCTGTTCACGGCGAAGCGCGCGAAGGCGCTCGACGATCCGGAGCTGTTCGCGACGTACCAGGTGCTCGTCGGGGAGAACAGCGAGTTGATCGGCGACCATCTGAGCGAGCTGGAGAGCCAGTTGGCCTCCGTCATCGCTTCCGGCCAGGCGGACGGATCCTTCCGTGGCGGCGTCGAGCCGGGCGTCCTGGCCCACGCGGTCTTCCAGGCGACGGCCCACTTCCACGATCCCGGCTACGCCGGGGAGTGGTCCCGCCCGACCGCTGAGGCGGACCTCGACGCCCTGCTGGACCTCATCGTCCAGGGGCTCGCCCGCAGGTAGGCACGCCCCCCACCCGAACGGACGTGGACGGCGCGGACGTGCGGCTCCGGCGCGGGCGGGCGCTCTGTCGCACGGTCGAGCAGCGCTCGATGGCAGGTTGCCCGCCCAGCCCGGCGGAGCCGCGCCCTGGCGGCATCCGATGTTCGCCCGGTGGGGCCGGCTCGCGGGGGACGGTCATCAGTCCGCGTGCGGCGCCTCAGTCCGCGGCCAAGAAGTGGAGCTTGACCGCCAGTTGGAGCTCCAGCGCCCGCTCCGGCTGGTTCCAGTCGCGGCCGAGCAGGGCGCCGATCCGGTCCAGGCGCTGGACCACCGTGTTCACGTGGACGTGCAGGTCGTCCTTGGCACGGGTCAGGCTCGCGCCGGAGGCGAAGTAGGCGTGCAGCGTGCGCACCAGCTCCGTGCCGCGTTGCGTGTCGTACTCCAACAGCGGGCCCAGCGTCGCGCGGACGAAGCCGGAGACGTCCCGGGCGTCGCCCAGCAGCACGCCGAGGAAGCCGAGGCCGGACGCGCTCGCGCCCTCGCCCGCGCGGTCGAGGGCGACCAGGGCCTTGGCGCAGCGCAGCGCCTCCGCGTACGCCGTGGCCAGTGCCGCAGGGCCGGAGGCCGGGCCCGCACCGCCCACCGTCACCGGCACGCCCAGCAAGGCGCCCAGCTGGGCGGCGGCCTGACGGGCCGTCACCTCCGGCAGGTCCGCCGCCGGCAGCAGCAGGGCGACCTCCTCGCCCTGCTCCGCGGACACCCCGCCGCGCCCGAACAGGAACTGCGTCGCCGCGTGGGCCAGCCGCCCGCGCGGCGCGTCGGCAGCCGACGCGGCCAGCAGGACGTGCGGCTTGCGCAGGTCCACCCCCAGCCGCAGCCCGCGCTGCACCAGACCCGCCGGGTCGCGGTCCGGCGCGGCGAGCAGGTCACTGAGCAGCTCGCCGCGGACGCGGTTCTCCGCCTCGGCGACGCTCCGGCGCAGCAACAGCAGCAGAGCCGTGACGATGCTGGCGCGCTCGAACAGACGCCGGTCCGCGTCGCCCAGCAGCGGACGGTTCGTCAGCACCAGTGCCCCCAGCTGCTGCTGACCCGCCATCACCGCGCAGACCCAGGCGCCCTCGTGCAGCACCGCCCGGCCGGAGGTCCGGGACTCGGTCAGGGCCTCCGCGAGGGCCGGCTCGGCGGGCTCCCCCTCCACCACCGACACCGGGCCGCCCAGCAGCCGGGAGACGGCGTCCGCGACGTCCGCCACGTCGCCGCCGCGCAGCACCAGATCGGTGAGCCGGTCGTGTGCGCGTTCGGCACGCTGCATGGCCTCGGCGTGCTCCCGGATCACGGCGTTGGCCTCGGCCAGTTCGGCCATCGCGGAGCGCGTGTCCAGGGCGACGGCCGCGTGCGCCGCGAACGCGCACAGTAGCGCCACCTCGTCCGGGGCGAACGGCCGCGGGCTGCGGTCGGCGGCGAAGAGGACGCCGATGACCTTCTTCTCCAGCAGCAGCGGTACGCCCAGGATGGCCACCAGGCCCTCGTCGCCGACGCCCGCGTCGATGTTGCGGGTGTGGTGGAAGCGCGTGTCGGTGCGGTAGTCCGAGGTGGCGTAGGGCTGTGCGGTCTGCGCGACCAGACCGCCGAGCCCGTGGCCCAGTTCCAACCGCAGCGACTGGAACAGCGGCGACACCGACCCGTCGGTGGTCCGCATGTAGGTGTCCCCGGCCTCCGGGTCCGGCAGGGTCAGATAGGCGGTGTCGGTGCCCAGCAGCTGCCGGGCGCGGCGGACGATGGCCTGCAGCACCGTGTCCAGGTCGCGGGAGGCGGCCAGGTCGGTGGCCGTCTCGAAGAGTGCGCTCAACTGCGCCTCGCGGCGCCGGTGCTGGGCCAGCGTGCGGTGCACCTGCAGCGCCAGCCGGCCCGCCTCGCCGCCGCCCGCCTCCGTCAGCTCCTCGGCGGAGGCGCCCTCGGCGAGCAGCCGCAGCAACCGAAGGTCAGGGCTGTGCGGCCCGGGGCCGTGCGGTCCGGGGCTCTGCCGCTCGGGGCGGTGCCGCTCCGGATTGTGCTGCTCAGGGCGGTACGGGTCCGGGTCGTGCGGGTCAGGACTCTGGGACGACATGGTGCGGGCCATCGTGACAGGGGACCGGGGGAATGTCACGAGGCGCGCACCCCGGTGGCAGCGATCTCGGGTGGGGTGCGCGGCTCGCGGCTCGGGGGCC
>NZ_JBHSQJ010000048.1:60082-63439 GCF_042658505.1 Streptacidiphilus monticola
CGGGCGGTCAGGCGCCTCGGACGGCGGCGGTGGACTGCTCCGCGGACGCGGCTTCGGTCTCGGCGAGATCGGCGCCCCGGGTCTCACGGGCGAAGAGCAGCGCGATCACGGTGACCACGGCCGCCAGGCTCACGTAGAGCGAGATCGGCGTCGAACTGCCGTAGTCCTTGAGGAGCGCTACCGCGATCAGCGGAGCCGGGGCGCCGGCGGCGACGGAGGCGAACTGCGCTCCGATGGACGCGCCGGAGAACCGCATCCGGGTGCCGAAGAGCTCGGAGAAGAACGCCGCCTGCGGCGCGTACATCGCGCTGTGGAAGACCAGGCCGACCGTGACCGCGAGGACCAGCATCGGGAAGGACTTGGTGTCCAGCAGGGCGAAGAAGGCCCATGCCCAGACCCCCACGCCGACCGCGCCGACCAGGTAGACGGGTCTGCGGCCGATCCGGTCCGAGAGCGCGCCGAACAGCGGGATCAGGCAGAACTGGATCGCGGAGCCGATGAGCACCGCGTTGAGCGCGGTCTGCTTGCCCAGCTTGAGGTGCTCCACGCAGTAGGCCAGCACGAAGGTGACGATGACGTAGTACGAGATGTTCTCCGCCATCCGGGCGCCCATCGCGACCAGCACGTCCTTCCAGTGGTGCCGCAGCACCGCGAGCAGCGGCGGCTGCTCCGCCTTGCCCTGGGCCCTGCGCGCCTCGGCCTTGGCCGCCGCCTCGCGGAACAGCGGGGACTCGTCCACACCGAGCCGGATCCACAGGCCGATGCCGACCAGGACCGCGGACAGCAGGAAGGGGATGCGCCAGCCCCAGGAGAGGAAGGCGTCGTCGGCCTGGATGTTGGTCATCAGCGACAGCACGCCGACCGCCAGCAGGTTGCCGGCCGGGGCGCCGCCCTGGGGCCAACTGGCCCAGAAGCCACGGCGCTTGGCGTCGCCGTGCTCGGAGACCAGCAGCACCGCGCCGCCCCACTCGCCGCCCAGGGCGAAGCCCTGGACCAGGCGCAGCACCGTCAGCAGGACCGGCGCGGCGACCCCCAGGGTGTCGTAGCCGGGGACGCAGCCGATCAGGGTGGTCGCGACGCCCATCATCAGCAGGCTGACGACCAGCAGCTTCTTGCGCCCGCTACGGTCGCCGAAGTGCCCGAAGACCAGTGCGCCCAGCGGTCGGGCGGCGAAGCCGATGGCGTAGGTGAGGAAGGAGAGCAGGGTGCCGGTCAGCGGGTCGCTGGTCGGGAAGAAGACCTTGCCGAAGACCAGGGCGGCGGCGGAGCCGTAGAGGAAGTAGTCGTACCACTCGATGGTCGTGCCGACGAGGCTGGCGGCCACGACCTTGCCGAGGCCTCTGGGCACGGCCCTGGGTACGGCGCCGGCGGCGGGGGAGTCGGACATCGTTGTGCGATCCCTTCGGGGGGTGGGGGAGTTGACGAAGGATCAGTGCGGGCTGTCGGGCCCGGGAGGGCCGGGCGGACCTGGCGGCCGGCGGTCAGCGGCCGGGCGGTCAGTGGCCGGCGGTCAGTGGGCGGTCCAACCGCCGTCGAGAGGAAGGGAGATGCCGGTGACGCCGTCCGACCCGGGGCCGCAGAGCCACAGCGCGGCGGAGGCGACCTCCTCAGGTTCGAGCAGGCGCTTGATCGCGGAGCGTTCGAGCAGGACGCGCGAGACCACCTCGTCCTCGGACACGCCGTGCGCCCGGGCCTGGTCGGCGATCTGACCCTCCACCAGGGGCGTGCGGACGTAGCCGGGGTTGACGCAGTTGCTGGTGACGCCGTGGGGCGCGCCCTCCAGCGCGATCACCTTGCTCAGGCCCTCCAACCCGTGCTTGGCGCTGACGTAGGCGGCCTTGTACGCGCTGGCCCGAAGCCCGTGCACGGAGGAGATGTTGACGATCCGTCCCCATCCCTGCGCGTACATGGCGGGGAGGGTGCGGCGAACGATGCGGAAGGGGGCTTCCAGCATCACCCGGTGGATCAGCGCGAAGCGCTCCGGCGGGAAGGCCTCGATGGGGGCGACGTGCTGCAGCCCCGCGTTGTTGACGACGATGTCGACCTCGGCGGGGAGCCCCTCGATCGCGTCGGCGGAGGAGAGGTCGACGACGTGCGCGGTGCCGCCCGCCTCGGCGGCGACGGCCTTGACCGCCTCGGCGTTCAGGTCCACCGCGTGCACGTGTGCCCCGGCGGCGGCGAAGGCCAGGGCGCAGGCCCGGCCGATGCCGCTGGCCGCGCCGGTCACCAGCGCGGTTCGGCCCGCCAGGAACGGGGTCGGGGTGCTGTCCATGCGCGGAACGTTAGGGACAGGCCCGCCCCCCTCCCATGTGGCCCGCAGCCACAGTGGCCGGGGAGCCCGTGTAGCCAGGGCACATGACGTGGTGTCGGCAGCCTCCCGCGGCGCGGGCGCGTCGGCGGGTGCGGCTCCGGCCGGGTGGGCGTGAGCGGGCCGCCGGCGACGGGCTGGGCCCTCGGGGCGGGCGTGGTGCCGTCCATTCACCCGTTCGGACGATTGTCCGGCCAGATCGGGCCATACGGCCCGATTGCGGGCTACATTCACGCCGTTCCCGTAGCGAGCCCGCACCGAGACGTGCCGACAGCGGGCCGCGGAAGGTGTGTGGCGCATGCCCCAACGGCCAGTAACAGACCGAACCGTGCTCGACTCCCGCGCAGACCGATCACGTACGGCCACGAACCGGTCGGTGGTCAGCGGCCAGCCCGGCGGCCCGACGCCCCGTCAGCAGGCCCCCGGCCCAAGGTCCGGGGCCGGGACGCCCGGCGCGTCCGCCGCTTCCTCCGCGTCCCCCGCCACGTCGGCTTCCGCGGCGCCCTCGGGGTCCTCAGGGGCGTCAGGATCCTCGGGGTCTCCGGCGGCCGAACAGAACCACCTGCTCGCCGCCCTGATCGAGGAGGCGGGCTTCTCGCACGCCGGCCTCGCCCGCCGGGTGGACCAGTTGGGGCTGGAGCACGGGCTGGACCTGCGATATGACAAGACATCAGTCACCCGGTGGCTGCGCGGCCAGCAGCCGCGAGGGGCGACGCCGGCGCTGATCGCAGAGGTCTTCACCCGCCGCCTGGGCCGTCGGCTCACCGCGCAGGACCTCGGGCTGGACGCCTGCGCCCCGGTGTACGCCGGGCTGGAGTTCGCGGAGACCCCCGCCGAGGCCGTCGACATCGTCAGCAGCATGTGGCGCAAGGACACCGGCGGCCACTCCGAGCTGCGCCGCATCGCCTTCACCCCGGCGGGGCTCGTGGTGCCCAGCCGGGACTGGCTGATCGGCCGGACCGACGAGCGCGTGGCCCGGGAGACCCCCGCCGACCTCGGCCTGCCCGCCCGTACCGCCGCCGTGCCGCCGCAGGGCCGGCGGCCGGGCG
>NZ_JBHSQJ010000048.1:63465-72285 GCF_042658505.1 Streptacidiphilus monticola
ACGGGCCCGGAGTCCGCGGTGATGCGTGGGCTGCAGCGGGTCGGCCGCGGCGACATCGCCGCGCTGCGCGCGGTGGGCGACCTCTTCCGTGCCATCGACAACGCCTACGGCGGCGGGCACGCCCGTCAACCCCTGGTCCGCTACCTGGAGTCCGAGGCCGAGCCGATGCTGCGCGGCCGCTACGGCGAGGCCGTGGGCCGCTCCCTCTTCGGCGCGGTCGCGGACCTGACCCGGCTGGCCGGCTGGTGCTCCTACGACATGGGCGCACACGGCCTGGCCCAGCGCTACTTCGTCCAGGCGCTCCGGCTCTCGCAAGCGGCCAACGACCGGCAGTACGGCGCCTACGTGCTGGTGACGATGAGCAGGCAGGCCGTCTACCTCGGACACGGCCGCGAGGCCGTGCAGTTGGGGCGGGTCGCCCAGCAGGGCGTCGGAGCGACGGCCCCGGTGCTGGTGCAGTCGTTGATGCACGCGGCGGAGGCGCGCGGACACGCCCTGCTGGGCGACGCCAGGTCCGCCGCGGCCTCGCTGGTGCGCGCGGAGCGGGCCCTGCAGGCGGCCCGGCCGGGCGACGAATTCCCGGGCTGGGCACGGTTCTTCGACGAGGCCCAGCTCGCCGACGAGTTCGCGCACTGCTACCGCGACCTGCAGCAGTGGCGTCCCGCACTGCAGTACGCGGAGCGCTCGCTGCGGCTGCGGCCGCAGGCCAACGCCCGGGCCCGGCTGTTCACCCGCACCGTGCTGGCCACCGCCCGGCTCGGCGTCGGCGACGTCGAGGAGGCCTGCAACACGGCGGTGGAGGCGCTGCGTGCCGCGTCCGAGATGCGCAGCGTCCGGGCCGCGGAGTACCTGCGGGACTTCGCCCGCCGCCTCGCCCCCTACCGCGGCACCCCCGCCGCCCGCGCCTTCGACGACCAGGCCCGCGCCGCGGGCCTGCTGGGCGCGTAACGCCCCGGCGCGGCGGGCGGGCGAGTCGGCGACGAGCGGCTGCGCCGCGCCGTGCGCGGTGCCCCTCGCCAGGCGCTGCGTCGAGGCGGTGACCCCTCGTCAGGCACCGGGTGGGTGATGTTGCTTCGCGCAGCGCCCGGTTGT
The DNA here is from genome assembly GCF_042658505.1 of Streptacidiphilus monticola. Lineage (NCBI taxonomy): Bacteria > Bacillati > Actinomycetota > Actinomycetes > Kitasatosporales > Streptomycetaceae > Streptacidiphilus > Streptacidiphilus monticola. The sequence goes on from NZ_JBHSQJ010000048.1 coordinate 64,558, forward strand.
CCTGCCCGGCGCGGCCGACTGCAGGCTGGTTCCTCGGGGCGCCTGCGCCTGGGAATCTCGCCTCTGCCAGGGGTTCCGTCGTCGTGCCCGCCTGGGGCGGCTGCCCTCCATGCACTGGCGGCATGGCGGCTGCGTCGCAGTCCTGATCCCTCGTCAAGCGCCGAGCAGGTGGCATGGGTTGCCTGTGCGCTTCTCCTGCCCGGCCCGCCGGGTGCAGGTCGGCCCCTGGGGGCACCTGCGGGCGTTGCCTCTGCCGGGGGCTCGCCGAGCCGTGCCCCGCCAGGGGCGGTGGCCGTCCGCGCCCTCGCGGCCTGGCAGCTGGGGCGCGGCGGGCGCCGTGATCCTTCGTCAGGAGTCGGGCGGGCGATGCTGGTTCGCGCTGCGCCGCGTTCTTGTGCTGGTGGGTGGCCAGCTGCGGGCCGGTCGCTCCGGGGCTGCCTCCACCTGCGGGTGCCGGCTCCGCCGGGGCTCCGCATAGCCGTGGCCGCCGGGGGCTCTGCCGGGCCGTGGCCGCCGGGGCGGCAGGCGTTCGGGGCGCGGTGGCCCGGCCGTTGGGCCGTGGCGGGTGCTCGGGGTGGCCACGGCGCGCGCCGCGCGGGGGTTACAGGACGGCGAAGGCCAGTGCCGTCGCGTCGTCCTCCGCGGTGGGGGTGAGCAGGGCGTCCAGGACGCCGGTGACGGTGGCCTGGGGGCCGTCGGGGGCGTGGAGGCGTGCCGCCTCCAGCAGGCGGGCCTGTTGGGTGTCGATGTCGACGTCCCTGCGGTCCACCAGGCCGTCGCTGACGAGCAGCACCACGTCGCCGCGGCGGAGCAGGGTCTCCCGGGCCGGGTACGCGTAGGCGCGGACCGCGCCGAGCGGCGGGCCGGTGAAGGGTTCGAGCAGGCGCGCCCGGCCCTCGCGGACCAGCACCGGGGCCGGGTGACCGGCACAGGTCCAGCGGAGCAGACGCCGCTCCGGGTGGTACCGGGCGATCACCGCGGAGGCCGTCGACTCCATGCCGTCGTCGTAGGCCAACTCGTTGAGCCAGCCCGTCAGTTGCTCTACCCTGCTGCCGGTGAAGGTCAGTCCGGCCAGCGCGTTGCGCAGCTTCGCCATCAGGGCCACCGCGTCCAGCCCGTGGCCCTGGGCGTCCCCGACCACCATCACCGCCCGCCCGTCCGGCAGCAGCCGGGTGCCGAACCAGTCGCCTCCGACGCCGGACCAGCGTTCGCTGGGGCGGTAGGCGGCCGCCACATCCAGGCCCACCGAGGCCAGCTCGGCGGGGGACGCCGGCAGCACCGCCCGCCGCAGCCGCTCCGCGATCTCCGCCTCGGCGTCGGCCCGGCGGCGCTCCGCCTGCAGCGCCGCGTCCGCCGCGGCCAGGCGGCGGCGGCCCCGGGCGAGGTCGCTGACGTCGTGGGCCACCATCCGCAGCGTCGCGACCGGCGCGTCGGGACCGGGGCGCATCGGCTCGGTCGCGAAGCGCAGCACCCGGTTGCTGCCCTCCACCAGCAGCGTCAACTCGCCCTGCACCGGCTCGCCGTGGACCAGCAGCCGCTCCAACGCGTCGCGCAGCACCCGCGCCGAGCTCGGCGACAGCCGGCGCAGCAGCCGTTCGTAGCTCGGCGCGGGGTCGCCCTTGCGGAAGCCCAGCAGGTCCCGCAGGCCCGGCGAGAGGTAGAGGGTGTTGTCCGCGAGGCCCCACTCGCCCCAGCCCACCTTGGCCAGGCGTTGTGCCTCGCGGGCCATGCCGGGGCGGTTGGCGCGCTGCCAGACCACGAGCACCATGCCCGCGCAGGGGACCGCCCAGATCCGGTCGTCCCGCCGCTCCAGCCAGCCGGAGGCATGCGGCAGGTACCAGGAGACGACCCGCTCGGCGGCGGGGCGGCCGGTGCGGACCACCTCCAGCCACTCGTCCAGCACGCCGGTCGCCGCAAGGCTCGGTACCGCGACGGTCAGCTGACGGACCGACAGGCCCGCCTGGTCGAAGGTGAGGTCCGGGCGGAGCGAGTCCTCGTAGGCGGCCGGGTTGAACGACGCCCGGACCAGGTCCACCACCTCCCCACGGGCGTCACGCACCGGCGTGTAGAGCGCGGCCGGCAGCGGGAAGGCGTCGAAGAGCTCGCTGAGGCTCGGCTGCTCGGCGGCGAGGGCCTCGGCCAGCGCTGCGGCCGCTGGGGCGACGCGGAGGGCGGCCTCGGGGGCGGGCCGCAGGGTCAGGTTGTGCTCGGCGAGCAGCCGCACCTGCCGCTCCAGCAGCGCCCGGACCTCGTGTTCGAGCTCCAGGCGCGCGGTCCGGTCCTCGGCGGACTCGGCCCCGCCGGGCCGACCCGTGTCGTCGGGGTCGGGCATGGCGGAAGCGGTGGGCATGTCCCCAATATGCAGAACGAGGGCATTCGAGAGGATTGCGGCGCGCCGCGCCGGCGCCGGGGCGGGGGTGCCGCCCGCATGGCTCAGGCGGCGATGCCCGCAGTCGCCGGGACCGCCTGGACCGGCAGCCCGAAGTCCCGCAGCAGGGCCTGCGCCGCCCGGGCCCCGGACACGGTGGCGCCGCGCAACGTGCCCGTGCCGCGATGGTCGCCGCAGACGTAGAGCCCGTGCAGCAGGCGGACGGAGCGCTGGAGGACGTGCGGCGGGGGCATCGCCGGGAAGGCGTCGGCGACATGGCGGACCGTCAGCAGCTCCCAGCCGGAGCAGTCGGTGCGGTAGAGCTCGCCCAGCCGGCGCCGGAGGGCGGGCTCGATCCCGGTCGGCCCGTCGGCGCCCCAGCTGCGGTGGCCGAGCACGGTCGTGGCCACCAGCGCTGCCCCGGAGGGCGCGAAGCTGGGGTGCACGTCGCTCAGTACCAGGCTGTACGCCACGGAGCTGCCCCGGTCCGCGTCCAGCAGCAGGGTCGGCGAGCCCAGCGGGGAGCCCGGGGCGGCGTGGTAGTACGTGGTGACCGGCAGGTGCGCCGGCTCGTGCAGACCCGGCAGCAGCTCGACCGCACCGGCGGCTTCGGCAGCGACGACGACAGCACGGGCCCGGATCCGGCCGTGGTGCTCGGTCTCCACGCCGTCGATCGCGACGGCCGTCACGCGGACGCCCAACTTGACGGTATCGGGCGGTAGTTGGGCGGCGAGGGCGTACGGGACGGCGCCGAGCCCCTGGGCGGGCAGGCTCAGGCCGTCGCGGGCGTAGCCACGCAGCACCAGATCCGCGACCCGGCTGCTGGTCCCGAGGGCGGGGTCGCCGAGCAGCGCGGCGAGCAGCGGCCGCAGGAAGGTCTCGACGGTCCGCGGCGGGATGCCGCGCTGCGCGAGCGCCCGGGCCGCGGTGGTCTCCGGACGGGTCGTCAGCTTGTCGACGGGCGTGGCCCCGAGGCGCGCGAGGGCGGAGCCGAGCCGGGCACGGTCCCAGGCGCGGGCGCCGTCGCGAGCGGTCGCGGCGAGGGTGCCGCGTGCGGAGGCCGCGCCGGTGGCGGGCGCGCCGAGCCGGTGCCGCCGCCCGGCGGCGTGGACCAGGACGTCCCGGGAGAGCGGAACCAGCTCGACGCCGTCCAGGCGGGCGGCCGGGTCGGGCAGACCGCAGTCGAGGAGGTGGATCCCGGGGGCGATCCGGAAGCCGTCCACCTGCTGGGCGGCGGCCCGCCCGCCCAGGTGGTCCGTGGCCTCCAGAACGGTGGTGTGCAGTCCGTGCGCGGTCAGCGTGAGGGCCGCGGTCAGCCCGGCCGGCCCGGCCCCCACGACGACCACGTCGACGGACCGCGGGCGCGGCGAGCGCGCGCGCCGCGCGTCCACGGACGCGGGGACGGACGCGGGGACGGACGCGGGGACGGACGCCGGCGCGGGGCGGGATCCGGGCAGCGGAGAAGGTGACGGAGATGACGACGCTGACGCAGCGGGCACGGGACGGCTCCCCTCCATGGCCGGGCGGCGGTCGGGCGGTACCTGAGGTGATGCCCCGTCAGGACGCCGGTCAGACGGCGGATTCCCGGCAGTTCACGCCCCACGTGCCCCCACCGCACTCCCGGGCCCCATCCGCGCCACAGTGCGCCCCACCGTGCCCCCATGCGCCCCCACGCCGTTCCACCCCTGAGGAGACCGGTCCGTACCCCACCCCCCTGTTTGGGTCCGGGGACAGACGTTCGCGCAGCCGCGCACCCGACAGTTGCGCGCCAAGCGGCTTGGGCCCGAGCACAGTTGACGGACCCCCACCCCCGCCTGGCCGTCCCCACGGGCACCCCGACCGCACCAGTCGGCGCAGCCCCGGGCCCTCGCGCCGGGCCCCGGCCCTCGCGCCGACGCCCGGGCCGGGCCGCGGCGGGGCCGGTGTCGAGCCGGCGCGCGCCGGCTAGAGCGCGGCGCGGATCGCGTCGTCGATCGTTGCGTGGGCGAAGCGGAAGCCCGAGTCCAACAGGCGTTTGGGGACGACGCGGTGGCTGCCGACGACTTCGACGGCCATCTCGCCCAGGACGGCCTTGAGCGCGAACTCCGGCACGTGGGCGAAGGCAGGGCGCCGCAGCACGCGGGACATCGCCTCGGTGATCTCGGCCTGGGTCACCGGCACCGGGGCGGTGAGGTTGAAGGGGCCGGACAGGCCGTCGGAGTCGATCAGGTGGCGCAGGGCGGCGATCTCGTCGCGCAGCGAGATGTAGCACCAGTACTGGCGGCCGTTGCCGAGCCGACCGCCCAGGCCCACCCGGAACAGGGGGAAGAGCTTCCCCCACGCGCCGCCGCCGGAGGCGACCACCAGGCCGGTACGGGCGTGGGCCACCCGGATGCCGGCCTGCTCCGCGGGCTCCGTCGCGGACTCCCAGTCGACGCACACCCGGGCCAGGAAGTCGTCCCCGGGCGGGGCCGACTCGTCGATCACCGCGTCGCCGGTCTGCCCGTACCAGCCGACCGCCGAGGCGGAGACCAGGACGCGGGGCGGCGTGGGGAGCGAGGCCAGCGCCTCGGCCAGGGTCGCGGTGCCCAGCAGCCGGCTGTCCCGGATCTGCTGCTTGTAGGCCGCCGTCCACCGGTGGTCGCCCACCCCCGCGCCCGCCAGGTTGACCGCCGCGTCGACGCCCTCTAGGCCCTTGCGGTCCACCGCCCGCAGCGGCGGGTTCCAGCGCACCTCCACGCTGCCGTCGCGCCGCGGTTCCGGCGCCCGCCGGACCAGGCGGACCACTTCGTGGCCGTCGTCCAGGAGCGAGCGGACCAGGGCGGAGCCGATGAGACCCGAGGAACCCGTGACTGCGATGCGCATGCCGCCATTCAACCAAGCAGGGTTCCGCTTCCCGCCGACCGACCCCGTTGACACTCGCACCCGAGCGCGCGTACGTTGCTCGCGGCACCGTACTAACGCGCGTTACTAACGCGCGCAACCCAAGCCCGAGCCACGCCCATCCCATCCCAGCCCGCCCCGGAGGAGCCATGGCGCAGCGAGCCCGGAGCGTGACCATGGACCACGTCGCCCGCCACGCCGGGGTCTCCCGGACGACGGTCTCCTTCGTGCTGAACAACCGTCAGGGAGCCGCCATTTCGGCGGCCACGCGGCGCCGGATCCTGGACGCCGTCGAGGAGTTGGGCTACCGGCCGGACGCCGGCGCGCGCGCCCTCGCCGGGCGGCGCACCGACTGGTACGGGCTGATCACGGAGATCGTCACCGAGCCCTTCGCCGTCGACATCATCAAGGGCGCCCAGGACCGGGCCTGGTCCGAGCGCCGGTTCCTGCTCATCGCCTCGGGGCGGGGCGAGCCGGAGCAGGAGTCGGCGGCCCTGGAGAAACTGCTGGAGCAGCGGGTGGCGGGGCTGCTCTACGCCACGACCTGGCACCGCCCGGTCCAGGTCCCGCCCGCCGCACGGGAGTTGCCCACGGTGCTGGTCAACTGCACCGACGCGGACGGCGAGTTGCCCTGCGTCATCCCGGACGAGTTCGCCGGCGGCCACCGCGCCACCCGGCGGCTGCTCGACGCCGGCCACGAACGCATCGGCTTCCTCACGCTCGACCCGGCCATCCCGGCCTCCATCGGCCGCCGGGCCGGTTACGAGCAGGCGCTCCGGGAGGCCGGGATCGACCCCGACCCCCAGCTGGTCGTCCCCGGCTACGGCGACGCGCGGCGCGGCCACGCCGCCGCGGCCGCCCTGCTCGCGCGGCAGGACCGGCCGACCGCGCTGTTCTGCGGCAACGACCGGATGGCCATGGGCGCCTACGACGCGATCAAGGAACGCGGCCTGCGCATCCCCGAGGACGTCGCGGTCGTCGGCTTCGACGACCAGGAGCTGATCGCGGCCTTCCTGCGACCCGCGCTGACCACCGTCGCCCTGCCCTTCGAGGCGATGGGCGCGGCGGGCGTCGACCTGCTGGCCGCCCTGACGGCCGGTGAGGCCGTCCCCGACGCACCCGTGACCGTCGACTGCCCGCTGGTCGAACGCGCCTCCGTCTGACCGCCCGTCAGACCCGGCCCACCCCCGCCCGTCCCCACCGTCCACCCGCGACCCAGGAGCCCGCAGCATGCCCGAGCAGACCCCAGCCCCCACCGACCGGCCGGTCGAGTTCCTCGTCGTCGGCGAGTGCGTCGCGGACATCGTGCGGACCCCGGGGGAGGCGGACCGCCCGTACGCCGGGGGCAGCCCGGCCAACGTCGCCTACGGACTGGCCCGCCTCGGCCGGCCGATCGCCCTGCTGACGCAGCTCGGCGACGACCCGATGGGCCGGCTCGTCCGGAGGCACCTGGAGGGGGCGGGGGCACGGGTGCTGACGGACGGTCAGCCGGTGGCGACGCCGACGGCGATCGTCTCCCTCGACGGCCGCGGGCACGCCTCCTACGAGTTCGCCGTCGCCTGGTCGCTCGACCCGGACGGGCCGACGGCTCCCGTCCTGCCATCGGCCCGGCACGTGCACCTGGGCTCGATCGCCTCGGTGATGGAACCGGGAGCGTCCGCGGCCCGCCGGCTCCTGCGCGCGCTGCGGGAGTCCGGCGCCACCGTCTCCTACGACCCCAACGTGCGGCCCGCGCTCTTCGGGGAGCGGAAGGCCGGGATCGCGGCGGTCGAGGAGTGCGTCGCGCTGAGCCATCTGGTCAAGGCCAGTGACGAGGACCTGGAGTGGCTCTACCCGGGCGTGCCTGCCGCCGAGGCCGCGGCGCGGTGGTTGGCCCTCGGCCCGCGGGCCGTCATCGTCACCCGCGGCGGCGACGGCGCCTTCGCCGTGACGGCCGAGGGCTCGCTGCACGCCGACGCGGTGCCCACCACCGTGGTCGACACGGTGGGGGCGGGGGACTCGTTCATGTCCGCGGCCCTGGACGCCCTGGCGGGGCGCGAACTCGACGGCGCGGCGGTGGAGTCGGCCCTGCGGCGGGCCGTGGCCGCGGCGGCGGTCACGGTGTCCCGCGCCGGCGCCAACCCCCCGACGGCAGCCGAGCTCGCAGCAGAGCTCGCGGCCGAGCGCGCCTCGACCGCCTCCCGGTCCTAAGAGCCTGTCCTGCGGATCCTCCCGGGCCCGCGCCGCCTGACACGGCCTCCCCCAGCCTCCGGCGGGGAGGTGACCCCACCCTGCGTTGGCGAAACGCCGGAGTACGTCCAGTACGAGGGCGCTCCGCCGCCTTGGACCTGGCCGCGCCTGGGGCACCTCCCGCCCGAAGGGTGGGGAACGACGCGGGCTGATCCGGAAAGGTCCGCCGGACAGGCCCTGGCGCCGCCGTGGCTGGCCGCGCGGCGGGGCGAAGGTTCACCGACGCGGCGCCTAGATGATCGATTCCAAGGGATCCCTGCGGGCATGAC
>NZ_JBHSQJ010000049.1:0-81887 GCF_042658505.1 Streptacidiphilus monticola
GGACGGTTCGGGCCGCGGGGATCTGCTGGATGGACAGCTTGTCGGTCATGGTGCGGGTTTCCTCTCGGTCAGGCGGCGGACTCGCCGCTCTCGTCCTCGGCGGTGGTGGGCTCGGGCTCGTTGGCGGGAGACGACTCCGGGTCGGTCACGGCGTGCAGTCCGGGGGCCGCAGTCGGGGCCTGCTCGGCGGCGAGGGCGTCGCGCACGGCGCGGGCGTTGGCGGCCGAGCACCGCAGGGCGACGCGCAGAGCCTCGGCACTGCGGGTCTGATCCGGGGCCAACTGGCGGGCCTCAGCGAGCAGTTCGGGCAGCGTCCGCCGCGCCGGCGGGGCGGACTTCTTCCCGGTCCGCTTGCGCGGCTTCGGCGCGGGGAGCGCGGGCAGCGGCGCGGGCTTGGGCAGGTAGACGGATGCCGCCGCAGCGGTCGCATTGGGGGTCGGGGCCGCGAGGGGAGCCGGTGCGGCGGCCGGGGTTTCGGCGGCGGCAGTGGGCTTGTGGTGGAGCACCTTGGCCACGAGGTCCGAGCCGAAGTAGATCGAGCCGACCGGCAGCGAGGTGGCCAGCAGGACCAGGGCCCAGTTGGCGGGGGACCAGTCGGCCAGGTGGTGGCCGGTCCCGGCGTGGATGCCGGGCATGAGGCCGTGGTCGTAGTTCAGCACCAGCGACGCGGCGGTGTAGAAGCCGAGCACCCGCAGCGCGAACCGCCGGTCCCGCCCCTCCAGCACCAGCGTGGCGACCAGGGCGACGGCCATCAGGCCGTCCACCACCAGGGGGTAGACGACCGCGGCCACGGTGTCCGCACCGATGGTGTGCGCCACGTCCTTGAGCGCGTTCCAGGAGACGCGGAACGCCATGCCGACCACGGCCAGCAGGCCCGCGACGACGAACAGCTTCGCGGACCGGTTCACGCTGTCACCCCCGCGAGCAGGTGGGCCACCTGACGGGCGGCGTCGCGCTGGACGCGCAGGCGTCCGGCGAGGGTGTCGGCCCGGTCGCGGGTGCGTTCCAGACGGCCGATGGTCTCGCGCTGCCGCTCGACCTCGGCGAGCAGGTCGGCCACCGCGTCCAGCAGGCCGCAGGCGGTCGCGTGCTCGTCGTCGAGCATGGCCCGGATCTGCTGCTCGCGGTGCTCGGTCAGATGCGCGGTCATGCTGCCTCCGTTCCGGGGCGTTGGTAGGGGCCGAAGGACGGCGGGGGGATGCGCGGCCCGGGCGGGCGGCGCGAGGACTGTGCGGCGCGTTCGGCGCGCCGGGCGGCGTTCGCCGCCGTATGGGCGGTGCGGCAGGCGTCGCAGGGCAGTTCGCCGTAGGCGGCGTGGTCGGTGTAGCCGCCAGGGGTGCCGCAGCGACGCTGGCGGCCGAGCAGGGCGTCCCGCTCGGCGGGGGTGGTCCCGCCCCGGACCCCGATCCGCTCGTCGCGCTTCAACGCTGCCGTGAGGCAGGCGTTTTGGGCGGGGCAGTAGCCGCAGACGGTCTTGGCGAGGGCGACGCCCTCGGCGTCGTCCGGCTCGGGGAAGAACACGTCCGGTGCGACCTGGCGGCACAGCGCCCCCGGCAACTCGCTGTCCGGCGGGGCGGTGACGGTCAGGGCTTGGTGGAACCGGGCGGGAGAGGACGGGGTGCGCAGGGCGAGCATGCGCGGGTGGCGGCGGGCGGCCATCACGCGGCCCTGCGCGGGACGGCCCGGCGGCGGGGCGTCGGGCGGGCAGGCTCGGCGACGGCGACGATCCGCAGCACGTCGGCCGGGTGGAACCGGAAGGCGTCGGCGGCCTTGGCGATCAGACGGTCTGTCAGGTCGGGGTCGTCGGCGAGGATGTCGCGGGCGGCGTCCAACCTGGCCGCGCGCTCGTCGTCGCTCTCGTCCTCGGTGCCGAGCCACAGGTCCAGCGGGGTGCCGAGGGCCAGTTCCATGAACTCGGCGGGGGTGGCGGCCCGGTGCGGGCCGATGAAGTGCTTCACGGCAACTCCAGAAGGCGGATGGGAAGGGGCCCCGCGCGGCGCCCGGCCTGCTGTGTGGTCGGTCGGCGAGCGCCGGCGGGGAAGTCGAGTGGGGCGCGGGCGGTCCGGCGGCCTTCTGCCGGGCCGGGCCACCCGCGAGTGAGCGTCGCGTCCCCCGGACCCGCCAAGGCCCTGGGACGCACGGCCGCCTTTTCCACGGAGGCGGCAACCATGTGGAGTTCTCAAGGAACGAGCGCTTCCGGAAGCCCTCAACCAGCGGCCTGCCGGGCACGACGAACCAGCGCCAGAACCTCTACTCCTGCGCTCATGCACTCATGTAGAGGAGTGACATGCATCAGAGTGCACGGCTCCTGTATATGAGTCAACCCCCCGCGCGGATTCGCGCGGGGGGTTGCTTGGCAGAACTAACGCTTCGTCAATCCCTAGCGGGGATGCGGTAGTCGAGAATGAACTGGTCAGCGGCCATGAGCGTGTCGCAGACCTCTACCACGCGCCCCTGCGTCGAGTAGGCGTTCCTTGTGAGGTGGATCACAGGCGATCCGGGGCTCAAGCTGAGCGCTACCGCCTCCGCCTTGGTCGCCAGGCGAGCCCGGACCGTCTCCGAGAACTCCTCCAGCTCATGCCCGTGCTCCTCCAGTCGGGCATAGATACCGCCCCCGCCCGGGTTCTCCGCGAAGAGTTCGGGGATGTCCTTCGCGATGTCCCACGGCAGGTAGGAGGTCGCCTCCTCTGTTGGAACCCCGTCGCTGAAGTACAGGCGTCGGCGCGCCAACACTTGCGCGCCTGACTGCACTCCGAGGCGTTCGGCCACGTCGTCAGGAGCGTCCACTGGGCCGACGTACAGTACCCGCACCAACGGGACAGCGCCGGCCTGTTCAGCCTCGGCGATATAGGCGGCCTTACCTGCCTTGCGGTGGGAACGCCGGAACCTGTCGGAAGACTTCCGACTGACAGGCGGTCGGGACTTCACGAACGAGCCGCGACCATGATGGGTCTCCACGAGGCCGCTTGCGCGCAGCTCGGCCACAGCCTTGCGCACGGTTCCCGGTGCCACCTTGTAGCGGTCCATCAGTTCGGCTTCACTCGGCACCTGCGCCCCGGGTGCCAAGATGCCGTTCTGGATCTGCTGCGCCAGCTCGTCGGCGATCTGCAAGTAACGCGGGGCCGCACTCTCGCGGTTGCTTCCACTCCTCATCTGGGTGGAACCTCCTATGCTCATCTACATGAGTAACAGCACTGGACAGGGACGGTCAACGCCACTCCATTCCGTGTCCGTGGCGGGTGTCGTGGTTCGGGATGACGGCCGAGTGTTGGTCATTCAGCGAGCCGACAACGGCACGTGGGAGCCGCCCGGCGGAGTGCTCGAACTCGGCGAATCGGTAGAGGACGGTCTCCGTCGAGAAGTGCTGGAGGAGACCGGGGTGCACGTCGAGGTGGACCGGCTGACCGGGGTCTACAAGAACATGAACCTGGGCGTCGTCGCCCTGGTGTTCCGCTGCCGCCCCACTGGGGGGGAGCTAGCCACATCGGACGAAAGCCGATCGGTGGACTGGGTGGCACCTGGCGAAGCTGTCGAGCGGATGGCCGAGGTCTACTCGATCCGACTGCGCGACGCGCTGTCATCTGGATCTCCGGCCGTCCGGGCCCACGACGGGAAGCGGATGGTCGGCTGACATCTTGTCCCGACCGTCCCGTTGTCCCATTGGTGGCGCTGACCTGGGGTAACGCCCTTGGGACAGATGGGACAGTCCGACCGGGGTTGCTCGAACTGCATTGAGCACCGCGAGCCCAGGTGAGTGACTAACTGAGTGACTACCGAGGCAGACTCCGGCGAACCTTCGCGAACTTCCGCGAACCATCCGCCCTGCTCAGAGGGCTGGAGAATCGTGCTGACCTTGCCCCGGGAATTGCTTCGGGACGAAGAGGTCGTGGGTTCAAATCCCGCCACCCCGACTGGAGTAACAGCAGGTCAGGGCCGGTCTTCCGTTCAGGAGGACCGGCCCTGACTGCGTTTCTGCGTGCACGGGGGCCGTCCCGGGGTCGACTACGCGACTGCGGGGGCCGGGCAGGGCGGCCACGACCGCCGCTGTGCACGGCCCGCCGCCCGTCGAGCGGACGGTGCCCGTGGACGCGTCGTCCTGCCGCGGCCGCAGCAGCCCGGGTGGCACTCCGGGGCGGGGTGCCGCGGCGGGCTGCCGCAGCACCCCGAGAAGGGTCAGTTCGAGAAGTAGATGTACTTCCAGGAGCCGTACGTCGTCGAGTTGACGGTGTCGCCGGATGCTCCGTCCACGTAGACGGCGCGGACGCGGACCTTGAAGCCGGCCTGGCCAGGGGCGGTCAGGCGAACCAGGGAGCGGCCGTTCGGGGCCAGGGCGAAGAACTCCGGGTCGGCCGAGTACCAGCTTCCGCCCGAGTAGACCTGGACGTCGAGGCGCTGGGCGCGTCCCTTGTAGTAGGTCATCGTCGTGGTCAGGTAGGCGTCGGACCGCTTGTGGAACCAGTAGTAGTTCGTCGAGCCGATCCGCCCGGTGCGGTAGTAGTGCGAGACCGACAGCCCGATCGCCACCTGGTCGTACGCCGTCACCGCGACGCTGCGCGGGGCACTGCGGCTGTCCCCGCGGTAGATCGCGGTGACGCGGGTGTCCCGGGTGAGCGTGAGCGGGACGGAGATGTTCCCGTGGACGTCGACCCGCCCGACCCGGACCCGGACTGCGGGCCTGTCGGCGCCGTAGGGGTCGGACCAGATCTCGACCGTGCGGTTCTGGTAGCTGGCGCCCAGGTGGGCGGTGAAGATGACCCGTCGGCCGTAGGCGTAGACCTTTCCGCTCGGAACGAGGCTCAGTGCCGTCGCCGTCCGGGAGACGCCCACCTCGGCGGAGGCGGTCACCGCGGCATGCCGGGCGTCACCGGCATAGCTCACCTTGTAGGTGACCGTGCCACCCGACGGCGGGACGTCGTTGAACGCGAAGGACCCGTCCGCCTTCAGCGTGACCGAGGGCAGCGCCTTGCCCGCGGGGCTGAGCAGGTCGGTCCGGGTGACGTGGAGGGCCGCGCCGGCCGGCACCGGGATCGCCGCCGTCATCCTGCCGGTCACCGTCAGCTGCTTGGCCCGCGCCGCCGTTCCCGGCGCCTTCACGGTCAGGGTCGGGACGCTCAGCGTGGGCCCGGTGAGTGCTTGGAGCGTGTAACTGCTAGGCCACCACGAGTCCTTGACCCCCTGGCCGACCAGCGCGAAGAGCCGCGAGTCGTCCGGCGCCCAGGCCAGGTCGCCCAGGCCGGTCGTCTTCGGGGCGTACGTGCGCAGCGGTACGGTCCCGTTCGGCTGGTAGACCGCGATCTGACGGCCCGTCACCTGGGCCACCAGGCCGTCGTGGGAGACCGCCGCCCGCTGGCCTGAGGGGTACGAGCCCGCCCGGGTGAGGGTGCCGTTCGCATAGGCGACCCGGTCCGTGCCGTCCAGCAGGACCTGGGAGGCGCCGGGGAGGAGGTCGATGTCCGAGACCCCGTTGTCGATGGTGTAGTCGCCGAACTTCCATGCGGTCAGCTGCGGCGTGGCTCCGGAGACGTCGACCACGCCGACGGAGTCGGTGGACAGTCCGGAGTCGGCGACCGCGAGCAGGCCGGGGGCGCCCGGGTTGGCATCGAGCAGCGCCGGATTCCACAGGCCGGGGCCCGTGTGCGGGAACTGCGCGAGGGCCACGGCGGACCCCGGGTCGGCGGCGGGGTCCACCGAGCCCAGGTTCGCGTCCCACTGGTCGCCATAGCTGAACCAGAGCTTGCCGCCTGCGAAGGCCACGTACGTCGGGCCCTTGTTCGTGGCGACCGCGTAGCGGCCCTTGACGGCCAGTGTCGCGGCATCGATGGACACGACTTCGTGGGTCGCGGGTGAGGCCGCGTACACCGTGGCACCGTCGGTCGAGACGGCGAGGTCGGTCACGCCGGTGATTCCTGACACCGCCCCGACCTGGTCGCCGTTCCAGTCGCCGGCGACGACCGTGCCCGTCGAACTGTCGCCGACGAAGACCCGGTTGAGGGCGCCGTCCACGGCGATGCCGCCGGGACTGGTGACGGTCACAGGCGTGGCGGCCGTGGCCGTTCCGGTCGCGGCGAAGCCGAGCGCCGCCGAACCGGCAAGGACCGCGAGCACTGTCGCGGTGGAGAGGCTGCGTATGCGCATGCCGTTGAGACCCCCAGAAAACCCGGCGCCAGGCCGGGAGACAAAGTGCGCTGTGCACGGCCCGGCGAACGCGGGGCCCACAGCTGACTGGGGAGCCTAGGGCATGGCTCCGACCACCGACGATGCGGTGTCCGTCTCCCGTTGAGGGCGTCCCGCATCCTGCCCTCCGGGTGCCGCCACGCGAGTCGCCCGAGGCGACGCGAAGGACGGTGGGGTGCTGCGTTCGAGGAAGTCGCCGTTGTGGGCGGGAATCTCGATGCTCCGGCTGAAGGCCGCCACACCCACCGGGAGGCTCACGGCGAACGACCCGTCCGGGGCCGTGCGGACGCTCTGCTCGATGACGTCGCCGGAGGCCGCCACGACTTCGTGGGCACCGAGTTGCTTCCAGGCTCCGTTCAGGAGGTACTCGGCGGTTCCCCGGAGGGTCTGCCTGGTATCGGCCGGGACGCCACTCGTAGCCGGCGCCTGAAGCCGGATCCGGGTCGGGCTCACCACTGCGGGGAGTCGGCGTCCGCAGCGGACTCGGCGGCCGCACGGACCCGACGGCCTCCAGGGCCGGCACCGGCGTCCCGGTGCCGCGCGGTCTCGGACAACGTCGGTGCGGGCCCGGCGAGTTCCGATTGCACCGAATCGCCCAGTCGGAGGTCGTTCCGCCTTTCGTCCTGCTTTCGGTGCCGGTGGCACGGGTTCGCCTGGTGGCTGCAGCGGCGCGTCGGGTCTTTGTTCGGTATCGGTTCGGACCCGGACGGGACAGCCGTCAGAGCCGCCTGATAGAACGTTGTGCGAGTTCGCTTGTGGGGGGTCTTCCAAGTGCCGCCTGTCGCGGCGGCAGACAGCCGTGAACCGAACCGAGGTGCTGTGTCGGGCGCGCGTGAGCGTGCCCCGGTGCGGACGTTCGGCCCCTTTCCTGCGGATGCTCACTGATCAGCTGCGGATCCAGCCCGCCGGCGGAGCCGCATGGCTTGTGTCATTCCAAGGAGTCTCTGCATGGCCATACCGGTCAGCAAGCGGCGCTTCGGGAGGGCTGCGATCACCGCGGCCACCGCGGTCGTCGCCCTCGTCAGCACCAGCGCCATAGCCGCGGCCTCGCCGGTCGGCGGCTCGGGCGCGGTGTCCGCCACCAAGCAGCGGGTCGGCTCGACCCCGCACGCGCCGTCGGGCGCGGTCGCCGTCGGCGCTCCCGCCGGTGACACCCGGCTGGACCTCAGCGTCAACCTCGAGCCGCGCGACCCCTCGGCGCTGCGCGACTTCGTGAAGGCCGTCAGCACCCCGGGCAACGCCGAGTACCACCACTTCCTGGCGAAGGGTCAGTTCGCGTCCGCCTTCGGGCCGACGCAGAACACCATCGCCCAGGTCCGGTCCGCCCTGCGGGCCCAGGGTCTGACGCCGGGAGCGGTGAGCGCCGACGGCATGTCGATCGCGGTGTCGGCCACGGTCGACCAGGCGGCCAAGGCCTTCGGCACCGGCTTCCGCTCCTACAAGCTCAAGGACGGCAGTACCGGCTTCCAGAACACCGCCGCGCCGCAGTTCGCGTCCGGCATCGCCGCCGAGATCACCGGCGTCACCGGTCTCAACACACTGGTCCGGCCCAAGCCGCTGCACACCGGATTCCGCTCCGCGGCCCGCAGCGCCCGCTCGCTGTCGTCCACGCACACCAGTGCGGCGACCGCGGCGGCCACCGGAGGCCCGACCTGCTCGGAGCTGAGCTCGCTGGGCACCGACGGCAGCGACTACTACAGCCCCCAGAACCTGGCCGCCTCCTACAACATGGAGCACACGGCGACCAGCGGTGCCGGGGTGACTGTCGGGGTCATCGAGTACGAGAGCTACAGCAGCAGCGACCTCGCCCACTACCAGTCCTGCTTCGGCACCAAGGTGCCGGTCAGCGTGGTGAAGGTGGACGGCGGCGCGACGGTGGCCCCCAACCCGGCCAACAACATCGGCATCGAGTCCCTCCTCGACATGGAGGACCTGATCGGCCTCGTCCCGGGGGCCAAGCTGATCAACTACCAGGGCCGCAGCCTGGTCGCCGCGGACGGCAAGACGGCGATCAACACCTCCGACGCCTACTGGCTCGACCCGATCAAGCAGGCCGTCGTCGACGACAACGCCCAGGTGCTCTCACTGAGCTGGGGCGGCTGCGAGCTGGGCGCGGACAGCACCATCCTCAACACCGAGCTCAACATGAGCCTGGAGGCCGCCTCGCAGGGCCAGAGCCTGCTCGTCGCCTCCGGTGACGACGGCGCGTTCAGCTGCGGAAGCTACAACAACTACGAGAAGGCCGTCGGCGACCCGGCGAACCAGCCGTACGTCACGGCGGTCGGCGGCACCACGCTGAGCGGCAACCCGGCCACCAGCCGGACGACGTGGAACACCGGCGACGGCGCCGCCTCCGCCGGTGGCGTGTCCCGGATCTGGTCGCTGCGCAGCGCGGACAGCTACCAGGCGGGCTTCACCGGCTCCGGCTACTCGTCCAGCTACTGCTCGCCGTCCACCGGCTACACCTGCCGCCAGGTTCCCGACGTCGCCGCACTCGCGGACGTGCGCGGTTACGCCGTCTACGTCGGCGGCGGCTGGGGCACGGTCGGCGGCACCAGCGGTGCCACGCCCACGTGGGCCGCGCTCGTCGCCATCGCGGACGCGCAGCCGGCCTGCAAGGCCAACGGCCCGATCGGCTTCCTGAACTACCTGCTCTACGGCGCCGCGAAGAGCGCCTACAGCACCAATTTCATGGACGTCACGAGCGGCAACAACGGCATCCCGGGCCACAGCGGCTTCTCCGCCGGCACCGGCTACGACCTGACCACCGGTCTGGGCGAGCCCAACGGCGCGAACCTGGTCAACACGCTGTGCTCGAAACTCCCCGCCGCCGCCACCGGCACCAGCACCTACCACCCGCTGAGCCCGAAGCGCCTGCTGGACACCCGTTCCAGCTCCTCCTCCGCGCCGCAGGTCCCCGCGAACACCTCCGCCGCCGTGAAGATCACCAACGCCAACGGCATCCCCGCCTCCGGCGTCACCGCGGTCGTGCTGAACGTCACCGTCACCCGCACCTCGGGCAACGGCGTGCTGACGGTGTGGGGTGACAACACCAACCGGCCGAAGACGTCCAACCTGAACTGGACCAAGGGCGAGACCATCTCGAACCTGGTCACCGTCAAGGTGCCCGGCGACGGCTGGGTGGACTTCTACACCACCTCCGCCACCGACGTGATCGCGGACGTGCAGGGCTACTACACCAACGACACCACCGGGTACACCTTCACGGCGCACACCCCGAAGCGGCTGCTCGACACCCGCTCCAAGATCGGCGTCAGCACCACCACCCCGGTGAGCAACAACCTCGTCAACGTCAGCATCACCGGCAACGCGGGCATCCCCACGACCGCCAAGGCCGTGGTGCTGAACGTGACGGCCACGCAGACGGTCGGCGCCGGCTACATCGCCGCCTACCCGAGCGGTGCGACCCGCCCGTCGGTGTCCAACATCAACTGGACGGCGAGCAACACCACCCTGCCGGGCCTGGTCATCGTGCCGGTCGGCAGCAACGGCAAGGTCAGCCTGTACGTCCACGGCAAGGCGCACGTGATCGCGGACGTCTTCGGCTACTTCAGCGCGGACGGTGCGCTCAAGCTGAACACCACCACGCCGACCCGCCTGCTGGACACCCGTGCCAACATCGGCATCAGCCGGACCACGGCGCTGACGGCCGGTCAGACCGTCAAGCTGCAGGTCGCCGGCCGCGCCGGGATCCCGAGCGGTGTCTCGGCCGTGCTGCTCAACATCACGGTCACCGGCACCACCAGCAGCGGTGTGCTGACCGCCTGGCCGGACGGCATCTCCCGCCCGAGCACCTCCAACCTCAACTGGGCGAAGGGCTGGACCGTGCCGAACCTGGTGCTGGTCCCGGTCGGCAGCGACGGGTACGTGGACATCTACGTCAACGCGCCCACCCACGTGATCGCGGACGTTACCGGCTACTTCAGCGGTAGCTGACCCCGGTCGGCAGAACGTCAAGGGCCGCCCCCTCCGCTGGAGGGGGCGGCCCTTGACGTTCCGTCAGCTCCGTCAGGCGCGCTCGGCCTTCGCCTCGCGGAGCACCTCCTCCGCCATCCGGTGCGCGAAGCGGTTGCCGACGGCGAGGCCGAGGGCGAGCGCGGCCAGCAGCATCACCGTGCCGAGCCAGACCATCGTGTGGACGGGCAGGGTGTAGGCGCCGACGACCTTGGCCACGCACTCCAGGACCAGCGGCGCGCCCCAGGCCAGCGAGAAGTTCCGCTCGTTGCGGCGGAACGAGGGGGAGGCCGCGGCCCGCCGGGTCCAGGCGGCGTCACGAGCGGCGTCGCCGCGGACGACGAAGGGCTTGAGTCCCGCCGTCATCAGCGGGCGGCCCAGCAGCGCGGTGACGATCACCGCCGCGCCGATGACGCTGCTGACCGCGCCGTCCTTGGCCAGCATCAGCCTCGGGTCGCCGCTCAGTGTGGACAGGGCGATCGCGGCCACGTTGACCACCAGCATGAGCAGCGCCAGCGGGCTGGCCGAGCGGCCGCGCAGCAGCGCGCCGACCGTGCGGACCACCGGGACCGCCGAGCTGAGGGCCAGGGCCGCGACGGTGCCGAGTCCCAGGGCGGAGTGGGCGGCGTAGTAGGCGCCCAGCGGGAGGGCGACGTCGAGCAGCACCGGCCGGAGCGCGGCGGCGGGGCCCGCGTCCTTGCCGGCCTCAGCGCGCCGGACCGGCCGGGCGACGGCGATGACGCTGGTGGTGGTGGCGGCGGTCTCGACGGCCATGCTGCTTCTCCCCGTTCCCCGGTGCCTGGTGCCGCTCGCTGCGGCGACTCCAACTCTGCCGCCGGGGCAGGGCGTCGGGTCAGTGTCCAGGCTCCGGGAAGCGGCATGACGGATGTCACCGCCACCGGCGTGACGCGGCGGCCACCGCTACGGCGTCACCGTCTCCAGGAAGGCCAGCACACGCTCCGTCAGCAGGGCCGCCGCGGACGGGTCGTAGGAAGGGAGGGACGAGTCGGTGAAGAGGTGGCTGTCACCGGGGTAGAGGAACAGCTCAGCCGCGGAGGGGGCGGAGGCGACGAGGGCCCGAGCCGCGTCGAGGTCACCCTCTCCGGCGAAGGAGGGGTCGTCGGACATGCCGTGGATCCGCACGGGCACGGCAGCCGGCCAGGCGCCGCCGAACTCCTCGGCGGGGACGCAGGCTTCGAGCAGCAGCGCGCCCGCCGCGCCCGGGCGGTTCTGTGCCAGTGCCTGGGCGGGGAGCACGCCCAGCGAGATACCGGCATAGACCAGACCGGCCGGGAGCTCCGCGGCGGCGGCGCGGCCGCGTTCGACGACCGTGCCGAAGCCGATCGTGCGGGCGTGCTCCACCCCAGCCTCGACGGTGCCGAACACCTGCCCCTCGAACAGGTCGGGCGTGTGCACGGTGTGCCCTGCCTTGCGCAGGGTGTCGGCGAACTCGACCACGCCGGGCGTGAGCCCCTGGGCATGGTGGAACAGCAGCACCTCGGCCATCCGACGGCCTCCCTCCACAGGGGCACCTGTGCGGCGCCCGGCGGTCCGAGTATGGACGGGAGGTCTGACAGATCGGCGGAGGACCGCGTTCGCGCCAGGCCGCGCCCCAGGGCCGACGGCCGGTGGTCGAGGGTCGGCGTGCTTCAGGAGCCCTGCGCCGCGGTCGGCGGCGGCACCGCGACGCCCAGTTCGCGAGCGAGATGGAGGGCGTCCTCGAGCTCGTCGAGGGCGATCCGCAGCCCCACCGGATCGGTCGTCGCCGCGGCGTGCGCCAGCGCCGCGCGGGCCTGCTGCACGCGGGTGATCACCTGATCCGGGCTCTCGCTGGTCATATCCGTCAGCATCGCACCGTTCCCGGATTCTTCAATCCGGGCTGCGGCGGACGAGCGGCCGTAGGCTCGGGGCATGAGCGGCGAGCGTGACCTGAAGAAGCTGGTCGGCGGTATGAGCCCCGAGCTGCACCCCGGCAGCTGGGTCTTCGCCACCGTCCCGGACGGGCGGCTGCCCGAGGGTGCCACGCCGGTCGTCACCGTGGCGGAGCCGGAGGGGCTGACCCTGGTGGTCCGTCAGGAGGAGGCGGACGCAGCGGGGTTGGCCTACAGCTACGTCGCGGGGTGGATCACCCTGCGGGTGCACTCCGCGCTGGACGCGGTCGGGCTGACCGCCGCCGTGGCGCAGGAACTGGCCACGGCGGGGCTGAGCTGCAATGTCGTGTCCGGCTTCCACCACGACCACCTGTTCGTCCCGTTCAACCGGGCCTCGCTGGCGGTCGCCCTGCTGGAGGACCTGGCGGCCCGGGCCGCCGACCACGGCTGACCCGCACCGCGCAGGGTCCACCAGAGCTGACGCCGTGTCAGCGGACGTCCATGACCACGCGGTTGGGATTCTGCAGCGTGAACACGTGCACCGCCCCGTGGTCCCGGACGCCGACGCCGAAGCCGACGACGCCCTCGAAGTCGCCCGCGAGCGCGAAGCCGCGCAGGTGGGGCAGATTGAGAGCGACCAGCCGCGGGCCGCGGTAGACGTTGTGCCCGGCGCTGTCATGGGCCGCGGCCGGGGCGAGGCGGATGCGCAGGAAGAAGGACCCGCGCAGCGGTACGGGCTTGCCCGAGGGGTCGTAGCGGACCTGGTCGACCCGGATGACGGAGACCCTGGGGAGAGGGCCCTTGATGTCGAGGACGATCCGGTCGTAGCCCGGGTGGACGCCGAAGCGGGCGTTGACGACCTGGGCGGTCGCGGGCGGAACGGTCGTCGGCGCGGCGGAGGCCGAGGCGGTGGTGCCGACTGCGGCGGAGCCGGCGAGCAGGAGGCCGGCGAGCGCGGTGGCGACCGGCCGGCAGTTGAGGATCATGGTGCGTCCCGAGGGATGGGAGGAAAGGGGACATCTGCCAGGGAGGACGCGGCGACGGCTCCACCGGTTCTTCCTGAACCGGACAATTCAGCGGATAGTGGAGTACAACGGCGAGTCGGCCGGACGGAGCGTCTCCAGGAGGTCCCCATGCGCAAGGTCGCCGACTGCAGGCAGTGGCCCAGCGAGGTCGGCTGCACACTCACCATCTCCGGCGAGGAGGACGAGGTCGTCCGCGCCGCGACGGAGCACGCGGTGTCCGTCCACAGCGAGACGGATACGCCGGAACTCCGCGAACAGATCCGCGCGTCCCTCACCGAGGAGGCACCCGCTCACGCGTGACGGCGTGAATCGGCGCCGACCGCGCCCTGCCTCCCCGCAGGGCCCGGACGCGTCCGTCCGGGCGGGGGTCGGTGACGGCCAACAGGCGTCCGGCGCCGGATGGTTGGGGTCACCGGGGAACGTGGCCGAGCGCCCTACCGCCCCCAGCGCCGTTGCTCCTGTTCCCGGCGGCGGATGACGCGCAGGTCGACCGCGGCGAGGGCGGCGGCCGCCATGCAGACGGCTGCGAGGAAGATGAACGCCGCACGCGGCGGCGTGGCGCCCGGGTGGGCGAGCGCGGCGAGGTAGGACATGCCGCCGGCGCCCACCAGGAAGAGCAGTCCGAAGACACGGGCCAGTACCCGCCGGGCGGGCAGATCGCTGCGGGCGGTGCGGGGCTCCGTGCCGGTGTGGCGGCGTCGGCGCTCCTCCTGGTCGATGCGCAGACGCGTCCGCAGACCCAGCCGGGGCTGCGGGATACGGCCCCGGTGACGCGGGTGCGGGGTCATAGCCACCTCCTCTCGTCTCGGCCACACTGCGGATCCTGGCCGGGTACCGCGGCCGACCGGCAGGCACCGGCACGACGTCCGACCCGACCAGGACGTACGCCGCGGCCAGCCCCCTCCGGCGACCGCCCACGGAGCCAGACCGCAGCCCAGGGCGGCGCGGCGGTCCGGGCCGGCGCCCCAAGATCGCGTCTTCCTCGGCCGACCACCCCTCGGGGACCGGCCGAACGGCCGACCGGGGCCGGCTGCCGGAGCGGCACCGCCTGCGAGCCGCGCGGCCTGACGTGCACCCCTTGGCACGTGCCGCGCCCGTCCAAGGGCCGTCCGTCGACCCCCGTCTCCGGACCGCACCGCCGGAGGATCCTGCTCACCGCTCTCGTACCCGGCCCGGCTCGGGCTAACAGTGCGTGCCGCGCGCCAGCCGCAAGGCGAGACTTGGCTCGTGGCGGACGTGGAGGCGGCGGCGGACGAGCGCGACGGGCACCCCGGACAGGACGGGCGCAGCGGAAGCGAGGACCACCGGGGGCGGCGGGCCGGGTGGCTGCAGGTCGTGCCGTGGGTGCTGCTGGCCGCCGCAGGCGCCATCGACGCCACCACACCTCCGGCGATCACCGGCGGGCCGCTGCTGACCCTGGCCTGCGTGCTCTGCGGAGCGCTCAGCAGCCTCGCCGTCACCGCCCTGTTCTGCGTCGCCGCCCTCACCATGGAGATCGCGGTGAGCGCGGTCCAGGGATCGCTGACGACCTCTCACGAACTCGTCGACATGGGACATGTGGTCATCGCGGGCGTCATCGCCCTCGTGCTCAACCGGGCTCTGGAACGCAGCGGCCGCCGGCTGCGCCGGGTGCGGACCGTGGCCGAGCAGGTGCAGTTGGCCGTGCTCCCCGAGGTGCCCGCCGAGCTGTGCGGGTTCCGGGTGGCCACCAACTACCGCACTGCCGCTGCCGAGGCGAACATCGGCGGCGACCTCTACGCCGCGCAGGAGACGCCGTGGGGCCTCCGCCTGGTCATCGGGGACGTCCGCGGCAAGGGCCTGGCCGCGGTGACCAGCGTGGCCATCGTGATCGGCGCCTTCCGCGAGGCCGCCGACAACGCGCGGACGCTGACCGAGCTCGCCGAACGGCTCGAGCGCTCCCTCGGCCGCGAGGGCGCACTGCGCGGCGGACTGGAGGCGTTGGAGGGGTTCACCACGGTGCTGCTCGCCGAGTGCCGCCCCGACCCGCCCTACCTGCGGATCCTCAACTGCGGCCATCCCAGCCCCTACCTGCTCGGTCCGGACGGGACCATCCGGCGGCTGGACCCGCCGACAGGCTGGGGGCCGCCGCTGGGCCTGGGAATCGGCCCGGTCGCGGAGGAGCAGGAGTACGCGCCGGTCCGCGGCTCGGTGCTGCTCATGGTGACCGACGGCGTGACCGAGGCGCGCAACGGGCGCGGGGAGTTCTTCGACCCGCTGCGCGCGCTCGGGCCCCAGGTGCCGCGCGAACCGCAGGCCGTGCTGAACGCCCTGCTCAGCCGGGTGGACCGGTGGACAGGCGGCGAGGCCGGCGACGACATGGCGGTGCTCGCCCTGGCCCGCGCGACGGAACGGCCGCCGCGGTGGAACCCGCTGCGAACGGACGGCGTCCCAGTCAGCGCCGTGCCGCCCGGACCGCGCTAGGGTCGGGGCCGACGGGCAGATCACGCGGGCGCGGTTCCGGGTGGATCCGAGCAGGTCCGAGCAGAGAGGGACGGCGGGTGGCGACGGACGAGGACGTGGTCGGCCGCACCGGCGTGCTGCTGGTCGGGACCCGCGGGCAGGCCGGCCCGGGCGAGGTCCAGTTGGGGGTGCGCGGCGGCACGGAGTGCTTCCTCGCGTACTCCGAGGAGCCCTTGCCGCGCGGCGCCCGGGTACTGGTGGTCGAGTCACGCGGAGCGCGCTCGGTGCTCGTGGTCGAGTGGACCGATCCGCTGGACGAGTTGGATGCGTTGACCGGGGGAGCCGGCGACGCCGGTTGAGGAGATGACAGTTCATGTTCGGTTATCGGGTGCCGTCGCCTGACGAGGCGATGCTCATCTCGGGCGGCCGCCGCGGCCTGGGCGGCGCACCGTTCCGCGTGGTCACCGGCCACGGCAAGTTCGTGCTGCCGTTCTTCCGCAAGGTCCGCTTCCTGACCCTGGCCATGTGCGAGTCGGAGGTCGCCGAGACCTGCGTGACCCGCCAGGGCATCGCGCTGACGGTGCGTGCGGTGATCGCGTTCAAGGTCGGCAACGACAACGAGAGCATCGTCAACGCGGGCCAGCGCTTCCTCTCCGACCAGGACCAGATGTCGGTGCTGACCGGCCGGATCTTCGCGGGCCACCTGCGGTCCATCATCGGCTCCATGACGGTCGAGGAGATCGTGACGGAGCGTCAGAAGCTGGCCACGGAGGTGCTGGACACCTCGAAGGCGGAGATGGCGAAGATCGGTCTGATCGTCGACTCGCTGCAGATCCAGTCCATCGACGACGGGGACGCCGGGTACATCGACGCGATGTCCGCCCCGCACAAGGCCGCGATCCAGCGCCAGGCGCAGATCGCCCAGGCCCGCGCCTCCCAGGAGGCGGCGGAGGCCCAGCAGGAGGCGGCCCGCAATCAGGCCGAGTACCAGCGGCAGACGGCGGTCGTGCAGGCCCAGTACCAGGCCGAGGTCGACCAGGCCCAGGCCCGCGCCGCCCAGGCCGGCCCGCTGGCGCAGGCCCACGCGCAGCAGGAGGTGCTGCTGGCGCAGACCGAACTGGCGCAGCGGGCAGCGGAGTTGAGGCAGCAGCAGCTGGTGGCGGAGATCGTCAAGCCCGCGGAGGCGGAGGCCGAGCGGATCCGGGTGCTGGCCCTGGCCGAGGCCGAGCGGATGAAGATCCAGGCAGAGGCGGCCGCGTCCCACGACCGGGTGGCGCTGGACCGCATGCTGATCGACCAGCTCCCGCAGATCGTCAAGGAGGCGGCCGGCGGCCTGCAGGGCGCCAACGTCAACGTCCTCAACGGAGCGGACGGGCTGGGCGAGATCGCCGCCGGGCTGGTCGGCCAGGGCCTGACGATCCTGGACAGCGTCCGCAAGAACCTGGGCGGCAGCCAGGGGAAGGATCTGGAGGCGAAGTCCGGCCGCGTCGAGATCGAGTAGCACGTTCGAGCAGGCCCATCGAGTACGAGCGGATGACAGGCTCGACCCCGGAGGACTGCCCCGGGGTCGAGCCTGCGTGGCATCGGCCCGCTCCTGTGCGGAGCAGAGGGAGCGTGCCACGCCCATACGCAGCAAGTCCGGGGCCCTCGATCTGTCCAAGAAGCTCCCCGCCGGGGCCACCGCGGTGGTCCTCAACGTCACGGCGACCGGTCCCGCGTCGGCCGGGTTCGTCACCGCGTTCCCGGCCGGCACCACCACCCCGGTGGCGTCGAACCTCGACTTCGCCCGGGGGCAGACCGTGGCCAACCAGGTGACCCTCGGCGGTGGAGCAGTGGTCGACGTCTACAACGCGAGCGGCGGCTCCGTCCAGGTGGTGGCTGACGAGCAGGGCTACTACATCAACCAACCGTCGCACTGGGACGGATGAGCGCTCTCACGGCACCAGCAGCACATACCCAAGGGACGCCGCCCCGAGCACCAGGGCCAGTGCCGTCAGGCCCTGGTGCAGACGGCCCGCCGCAGGCGGCCTGCCCTCGCGCAGGCCGGTCTCCACCCGGCGGGCGCGGCGTCCGGCGAGCAGGGTGAGCACACCGCCCGCGGGCAGGGTCGTCGCGAGGATCAGCACGGTGAGGCCGAGCTGGTGGTGGTGCTCCGCGAGCTTGGCCAGTCCCAGTCCGCCCGCGCAGTAGGCCAGGGTCGTCCGCTGCCAGGCCAGCGCCGTGCGCTCGGGCTGCAGGCCCGGGTCCCAGGGACGGTGCGGGCGGGGCCGGGCGCTCATCGCAGGAAGAGCATCGCGGCGAGCAGGGCCGCGACCGCGGCCAGCGCGACGGCCAGCGGGAAGGCCGCGCGGAACCGCGGCAGCGGACGTCCGGTGCGCATCGCCCGCTCCGTCGCGCCCCAGCGCAGCAGCGCGGTGATCGCACAGCCCAGGCCCAGCAGCACCAGCACCACCGCGACGACGTCCCGCTCGGCGGTGTGCGCGGTCAGCGCCTTGATGCCGACCCCGGCGGCCATCAGCGCGAGCGCCGTGCGCTGCCAGGCCAGGAACGTCCGCTCGTTGGCGAGGGTGAACCGCGGGTCCGGCTCCTCGCCCTCACCGTAGACGTCCTCCCGGTCCAGACGACGGAACAGACCGGAACGGTCCTCGGGCTCGCTGCCGGGCGGCATGAACGGCGGCCTCCTGTCGCGTGCGCGTGAGCTGCTGACCTGCATTCTGCCCGGCGGCTCCGCACCTGCGCGCGCGGGCCCCGTCCCCGGAGGGACGGGGCCCGCGCGCGGCGTGCTCCAGGAGGTCAGCCCTCCAGCTTGGCCAGGGCGGCGTCCAGGCGGGCCAGGACACGGTCGCGGCCGAGGGCCTCCAGGGACTCGAAGAGGGGCAGGCCGACCGTGCGGCCGGTGACCGCGACGCGGACCGGGGCCTGGGCCTTGCCGAGCTTCAGGCCGTGCCGCTCGCCGACCGAGAGCAGGATCTCCTTCAGCGGCTCCGCCGTGAAGGACGGCGCCTCGGCGAAGGCGGCCCGGGCGTCACGCAGCACCTCGGCCGCGCCCGCCTTCATCGCCTTCTGCCAGGAGGCCTCGTCCTCGACCGGCTGGTCAAGGAAGAGGAAGTCCACGTTCGGCACGATCTCGTTCAGCACCGCGATCCGGGTCTGCGCGAGCGGCGCGATGCCGTCGAAGGCGGCCTGGTCGAAGTTCTCGGCCGGCCAGGGAGCCCGGTCCGGGGCCAGGTAGGGGGCGCAGGCGGCGATGAACTGGGAGAGCGTCAACTGGCGGATGTACTCGCCGTTGAAGGCCGTCAGCTTCTTGATGTCGAAGAAGGCCGGCGAGGTGTTGACGTCCTCGATGCGGAAGCGCCGCTCCAGCTCCTCGTAGGGGAGGATCTCCTCGTCCGCGCCCGGGGACCAGCCCAGCAGCATCAGGTAGTTGACCATGGCCTCGGGCAGGTAGCCCTCCGCCAGGTAGTCTTCCAGCGCCACCTTGTCGCGGCGCTTGGACAGCTTCTGCCGCTTCTCGTTGACGATCACGGACAGGTGCGCCCAGGTGGGCGGGGTGACCCCGAGGGCCTCCCAGAGCAGCTGCTGCTTGGGCGTGTTGGAGAGGTGCTCCTCGCCGCGGATGACCTCGGTGACCTTCTCGTCGATGTCGTCGACGACGTTGGCGAGCAGGAAGACCGGGGAACCGTCGCCGCGGGCGATGACGAAGTCCTCGATGGCCTTGTTCGGGAACGCGGTGTCACCGCGCACGACG
Source organism: Streptacidiphilus monticola (assembly GCF_042658505.1). Taxonomy (NCBI): domain Bacteria; kingdom Bacillati; phylum Actinomycetota; class Actinomycetes; order Kitasatosporales; family Streptomycetaceae; genus Streptacidiphilus; species Streptacidiphilus monticola. Next base: position 19,215 of record NZ_JBHSQJ010000049.1, read on the forward strand.
TCCCGGACGACCGTCTCGCCCTCGTCCGGGGTACGGAAGCGCAGCGCCCGGCCCTCGGCGTACTCGAGGCCGCGCTCGCGGCAGAAGCCGTCGTACCCCAGCTGCTCGCTGCCGGTGCGGGCGGCGAGCTGCTCGCGGGTGCAGTCGCAGTAGTAGGCACGCCCCGCGTCCCGCAGGCGGGCTGCCGCCTCGCGGTGGCGGTCGGCGTTGTGGGACTGGAAGTAGGGCCCCTCGAAGTGCGGGTCGGCGTCGTTGATGCCGATGGCGCTGAGCGCGCCGATGATGCCGTCGATCCACTCCGGCTTGTTGCGCGCCTGGTCGGTGTCCTCGATCCGCAGCACGAAGGTGCCGCCGGACTGTCGCGCCACGGCCCAGTTGTAGAGGGCGGAGCGCGCACCACCGACGTGGAACATACCGGTGGGCGAGGGGGCGAATCGGACGCGAACGGGAGCAGCAGACATGCGCCAAGGGTACCGATCCCCAGCGGGGCCTCGTCGCACCCGCCCGAGGTTCCGAGGCCTGATCGCGCGGCTCCGCCGCGGGCGCGGGAGCGACTCCAAGGTCCGGGGTACCGGCCCAGGGTCCGCGGCTCCGCCGCGATGGGCGCGGGAGCGACCCCGGGTCGGGGGTACCGGCCCAGGGTCACGCGGCTCCGCCGCGGGGCGCGGGAGCGGCTCCAAGGTCGGGCGTACCGGCCCAGGGTCACGCGGCTCCGCCGCGATGGGCGCCGGAGCGACCCCGGGTCGTGGGATCCGGCCCACGGTCCCGCCGCTCCGCCGCGGGGCGCCGGAGCGAGGCGCCGGCAACGCAGTCACACACGCAAGGCACCGCGCGCCCCGCCACGGGCTGAGGCGGCCCCCGCCGTACGCCCGCCCGTCGGCTACGGGGCGAACCAGCCGATCAGGGTCGACGGGGCCGTGGGCGGGGTGGCGACCGTCCCCTGACGCACCGGCAGCAGCCGTTGGGCGCCTGACACTTCCACCAGCGCCGCCGTGGCCGCGTACGGGACTCCGTTCGCGCCCGCCAGGGTGACGGTGCGGCCCGCGGGCAGGGTGACCCGGCCGGAGGCGAGGTGCAGGGACGCGCCCAGCGCCGGGTCCGTGGTGAACCAGCCCGTCACCGTGGCACCTTCGGGCAGCGGCGCGCCCGCCGCCACCAGGGCCGACTCCCCCGTGCGGGCCCAGCGCACCAGCACCGCCGTGACTCCGTCCGGCGCGGCGACGCCCGCACCCGCCACGACGAAGCGCGCGCCTGTGCCGTCCGTCGTCCAGTAGCCCACCAGGTCCGCCCGGACCCGCTTCGCGCCCGCGGGCGCCGGGACCGTCGTGGCGCCCCCGTGCACCGGCAGCACCAGCAGCGTGCCCGCGGAGCTGCCGTCGCCGACGCGCAGCGCCACCGCGCTTGCCTGTGCGCCCAGTTGGGGCAGCGCCAGGCGCACCGACCGGCGGCCGCGCACCGGGGTGTCCAGCGCCCGGCTGCCGTCGAGGGGCAGGTAGCTGCCGCTCGGCGGGGTGAGCGCGGTGACCTGCTGGACGTCCTGCGTCCGGACGTAGGCCAGCCGGTGGTTGTAGGAGATCACGTAGTACTGCTGGGCGCCGGTACTCCTGCTGCATGCGGCAGTCGCCGAGCAGGAGGCGTAGTCGCCCGTCACCGGCATGCCGCCGTTGAGGGCGACGTAGGCCTGGCCCGGGCCGAGCGTGTATCCGAGCGGGGCGGGCCTGCGTCCCTCCGGGAAGGCCACGCCGTAGACCGGTACGGTCGCCGTCGCCGTGACCAGCACCTCGCCGCCGCCCCCGCCCGGGACGCCGACGCCCGCGTTCGCATAGGCGAAGCGACCGCCCGGGTTGTGGAACCAGGCCTTCTGACCGCCGTACCAGATCGCGGTCCAGTCGCCCTCGATCTGCGCGACCACGAAGGTCTCGCCGTAGACGGCCTTGTCGCCCCAGTCCGACCCCCGCCTCGACCCGTGGTTCTGCAGGACCGTGTCGTTGAGCAGCCCCGACCTGAAGGACGGCCCCCGGTACAGGTAGACGAAGTTCGCCGGGTGCGCCGTGCAGCTCCTCCCGCCCGAACAGCCGCTCAACTGCGGGCGGTTGGCGTCGGTATAGGGCGGCGCGATGGTGACGGTGCCGCCGACGACGGCCTGGTCGTCGCCGGAGAGGGGGCTGCCGAGCAGGCCGAGGTAGTAGCTCCAGTCCCAGTACGGGCCCGGGTCCCAGTGCTGCGCGCGGGTGCCCGCGTCGGTGACGCCCGGGACCTCGTCGTGGCCGATGACGTGCTGCCGGTCCAGCGGCAGGTGGAAGCGGGCGGCCAGGGTGCGCACCAGCGCGGCCGAGGTCTGGTACTCGGACGGTGTGTACCAGGCGCCCGTGCGCAGCGCCCAGCCTTCGTGCTCGATGCCCACGGAGTGGGAGTTGACGGTCCGGTTCGCCGCGTGCCACGCGATGTCCTGCACCGGGACCAGCTGGGTGAGCGTGCCGTCGCGGCCGATCAGGTAGTGCGCGCTGGCCTGCGCCTCGGGGTCGCGGAACCAGGCGAGCGCGCCGTCCCGGGTCCCCTCGGTGTCGTGGAGGACGATCGTGTCGACGGTGTTGCCGTCCGCGGGCCGGTCCGCGACGTCGTAGTTGCCGTAGTCCGTCCCACCCGAGGCGGTGCGGAACGCGCGGTGCGCGATGGGCACGTAACGGCATGTCAGGCCGGGAACCGGGTCCGGGCAGGGTGCCGTCCCGGACGGCGTCGGGGCGCCGGAGGTGTCGGGGGCCAGGTCCGGATCCGCGGTGATGCCGAGCTGCTGACCGTCCGCGGTCGTGCGGCTGACGCCCGTGCGCAGCACCTGGTAGACGCGGTCCGCGAACAGGCGGGCTCCGGTGGCGTCCCCGGCCTGGGCGTACGCGGCGACGGCCGCGTACCAGGCCGCCGGGTCGGCGGAGCGCGAACGGCCGAACTTCCGCTGGTAGGAGGCGAGCAGCGCGGCTCCGCCCCGGATCGACTGCACGGCCTCCGTGCGAAGCCGGGCGGCGGGCTGCCCGATGAGCGCGGCGGCGGCCTCGACCGTGTGCAGCGCGGGCGCGGTGGTGTCCACCCCGGCGGTCCGGGCATCCGGGGTGGAGCCTTGCGCTGTCGTCGTCACGCCCCCGCCGTCGCCCCGGGCGTCGACGCCCTCCGCCTGGGCGAACGCGTTGCCGGTCGGCGTCTCCAGGTCGGCGGCGCGGACGTCGGTCAGGCCCATGACGTTCCAGTTGCCGGTCGTGCTCGGCAGGCCGTCGTGGGTCTCCCAGAGGGACTCCTGGTAGCCGACCGCCAGGAGCACCTGCACCGGCACGCCGAACTCCCGTGCCGCGGCGGCGAACTGCTGCTGCCGGGTGAGCGGGGAGACGGCCTTGCGGACCGGCGCGCGTTCGTCCCGGGCTTCGGGGTGGGTGGCGGCCTCGGCCGCCGCTCCGGCGACCACCGCGGAGACCGCGATCAGTCCTGCTGCCCCGAGCCAGGCCCGCGATCTGCGCCGACCGTGCCGTCCGCTCACAGCATGCTCCCTGTGTGGTGGGCGAGACCCAAGAGGGTGATGTGACAGGTACTCAGCAGGGGACGGTAGCACCCGGCACGAACGGTCCTGTCCGCTGACCCTGCGTCAGAGACCGTTCCGAGACCGGCCGCCCGGGGCGCGCCTCCGGATGCGGCGGGACGCCCCGGTGACCACACTGGACCCGTGCGCCGCATGGCACTTGACTCCACCTGCGTCGTCTCCGCCGGCTACGACGCCCGTCGGCACGTGCTGGAGCTGGAGTTCCCCGGTGGCAGGGTCTACGACTACCTGGCGGTGCAGGAGTCGGTCCACGAGGAACTGCTGTCGGCGGACAGCCATGGCCGCTACTTCAACCGGCGCATCCGCGGCCACTTCGACTTCCGCCGGGTGGCCTGAGGCCGAGGTGGATTCCGCCGAGCGGGGACCGATGAGTTCCGGCCGCGCGGTCCGTCCTACCTGCCGACAGGAGCCGACAGGCTCCCAGACGGACGAAGGACAGGACGGGACAGACAGACATGACCGCCACCGCCAAGGGCCCCGCGAGCTACTTCCCCTCCATCGAGAAGAAGTACGGCCGACCGCTCGCCGAGTGGCAGGAGTTGATCCGCTCGGCACCGCCGAAGAAGCACATGGAGCTGGTCTCCTGGCTCAAGTCCGAGCACGGCCTGGGCCACGGCCACGCCAACGCCCTGGTCGCCTACACGCTCGCGGAGGACGCCGACCGCTGAGGCGGGCTGCCGCGCCTGAGCATCGATCGGTGGCAGCAGAAGAGTCGAGGGGCGAACCCGGACCTGGGCCGGGCGCGGCCGGCCCTGCTATGCCCAGTAGTCACCGGCCGCGCCCGCTCCCGGCTGCCGGAAGGCACGACTCTTCTGGCAGCCGGTACGGGACTTCCAGCGACAGAGCCCCGTCGTCGGCACGAGCACGCCCGCGGCGGCGGTGAGTGACCTCTTCCCCACGCCCCGGACGCCGCCGGGATCCGCCGCGCACTGCGGTTCCCTCCGCGGCCGACTCGGAGATGCCCGGACCGGCCACGCGCCCCCAGGCAGCGCCGAGGTTGTGGGGGCCATGCCAGCTTCACCCGCGCCGCCGCCTCCGGGTACCCCCAACCGGCCGCCTGCCGCCCCTCCTTGTGGGTAGTCGCACCCCAACTCAGCGGGGCGCGCGACCTCCGACGTGCGCCGCCGCCGGAAAGCTCCGCTGCCACCGGCCAGTTCGGGGCGCCCGCTGCCGGGGACAGCGACGCCGAAGGCTCCACCGGACCCGATGTGGGGCTTGCTGCCGGGGACCTGCCGAACGCAGGCAGCGGCCGCACCCACCGTCCCGGCTCCTCCCGGTGCGCCCGGCACCCCGGCTCCGGCCTCGTCTCGGGCTCAGCGCAGCAGCCAGGTCAGCACCGTCGTCGTCAGGAAGACCAGCGCCGCCGCGGAGCACACCGCGGCCCAGCCCGGCCCCGACCGCCCCAACGGCCTCCCCGCCCCTGCCCCGGCGGTGACGCCTGGTGTGAGCAGCGCGTCCGCGAAGGCCTGGGCGGTGGGCGGCCGTTGTTCCGGATCCACCGCCATCGCCGCGCCGAGCAGTTCCGCGACGCCCCCGGGAAGCGCCGGTCCGCCGGGAGGCAACAACGGCGCGGACGCGGGCAGGCCGCCGGTGACCCAACCGGCGCGGCCGCCGGCGCCGAAGGGCTTCTGACCGGTCAGCAGCTCGAAGGTCAGCACGCCAAGCGCGTACACGTCCGCACGGCCGTCGAACCCTCCCGTCTGGAAGGCCTGTTCGGGTGCCATGTAGGCGGGGGTGCCCGTGGTGACGGTCAGCCCCGACGCGTCGGCCAGCCGCTTCGCGCTGCCGAGATCCGCCACCAGTACGCCAGGAGGCGTCTGCTCGGTGTCGAGCAGCAGGTTCGACGGCTTGACGTCCCGGTGGACGACGCCCGCACTGTGCAGCACCTGCACCGCGTACCCGGCCTCGGCGGCCAGCCGCAGCGCCTCCTCGGGCGGGCACTGCCCGATCCGCTCGGCCAGTGTGCCGCCGCGGACGTAGTCCATCACGAAGTAGGGCCGGTCCTCGTGGACCCCGACGTCGTGCACCCGCACCACCCGCGGGCTGGAGATCCGGCGCAGCAGTCGTGCCTCGGCCAGGAACCGCTCCCTGACATCCGCGTTCGACGCCCAGTTGTCGGCCAGCACCTTGACCGCGACGTCCGTGTCCAGCTCGGGGTCGTACGCCCGCCACACCGTCGCGAAGGACCCGGCTCCCAGCCGGTCCACCAGGAGGTAACGGCCCAACTTCTGCATGTGGCAGCATTCTGCCGGAGTCGCGGGGGGCGCGGAACTCCCGAACGGACGGGGAACGGGGTCGACACGTGCTCGACGAGAGCGAGCTGACGCAGCTGGTGGCGGCTGCCCAGGCAGGTGACGGGGCGTCACTGGAGCATCTGCTGACCAAGCTGCGGCCGTTGGTCATGCGGCGCTGCGCCAGGTTCCTGCCCCATCTCGCCGACGCCGAGGAGGCCGCCCAGGACGCGCTCCTGTCCGTCAGCACGCATCTGCACGAGTACGGCGGGCGCGGCTCGTTCGTCGGCTGGGTCACCGTGATCGCGTCCAACGCCGCCAGGTCCACCTACCGTTCGATGCGCCGTCGTGCGGAGCTCAGCCACGCGGTCCTGCCCGAAGGCGTGGACCCGCGGACGACGAGCGTCATCGCGGGCACCCGAATCGACCTGATGGAAGCGCTGACCGCGCTGGAGCGGCAGCATCCGGCGCTGGTGGAGTCCTTCGTGCTGCGCGATCTCGGCGACCTGACCTACCTCCAGGTCGCCGAGACCCTCGACGCTCCCCTGGGCACGGTCAAGGACCGCATCCACCAGGCCCGCCGTTTCATGCGCGACCGCCTCGCCGACGGCGTCTGAGGTTTCGGGTGCGAGCTCGGGCCGTCGTCGCCGTCCTTGTCGCAGCCGCCACGCTCGGCGTGCTGACCGGCCGCTTCGTCCTACCCGACCGATCTTCGGCCCCGGCGGCGCCGACGGCGTCGCCCAGCCACAGCGCCACCGCGCCGACGCCCGCCACCGGACCGGTGACGGAGCGCAACCTGCTCACGCCGACAGCCTTCGCGGCCGTCGGCGTCACCGCCCACCTCTATGTGCGGGACCGGTTCGGGGACGGCCGCTACGCCAACGCGGAGTGCGCCGGGGAGAAGACCCTCGGCCAGACCTTGGGCGGGCCGGGCGCGCACTTCCGCGGCCTGATGACCGCCGCGGCCGCCACGTCCGACGACTCCACGCTGGCCGTCGACGAATCCGCACAGATCGCCCGGGAGGTCGCCGCCGACGCCGGAAGTCCGGCGCTGGCACAGAACTACACCGAACGCCTGGCGCTGGAGGAGGTGCCCTGCCAGGACGAGCCGCCCGGCCACTGGGTCTACGGGCCGACGCACACCCTCGCTCTCGCACCGGAGGTCAGCGCGAGCTGGATGGGCGGTTTCGAGGGGAAGCTGAACTCCACCGGCACCGCACCGCCCGGCCGGGAGCCGTGCGGCGGCATCGCCTTCCTGCGCAGCGGCTCGCACTACGCGGTCCTGGAGGTCGACGCCTGCCTGGGCACGGCGGCGATGACGGCGGTGGTCCGCACCGCCGTGTCACAGCTCTGAAACAGCGGGCGACCGGCCCAACTTCCGCCTCCGGGCCGGCATCTCCCCGGTTGTACGAGGGCGCAGAGCGCGTCCCGATCACCAGGGGGATGAGATGTCCGAACACCAGACGACCCGTCACAAGAGCGCCCGTCGCGGCCGCATCGCGGCAACCGTGTCCTGTGTCGCCGCCGCCCTGGTCGCGGTGGGCGTCACCGTCCAGCCCGCGACCGCCGAGGGGGGCGGCGCCCACGCCGGTCACCGCGCGGCCGTCTCGGCGGCCCCGGCGACCACGCCTGCGCTCGCCGCGCCCGGCCTGGGTTCGCAGAACCTGATCCAGAGCGGCGACTTCTTCCAGCAGGGCCTGGCCCCGGTCGCCGCGCGGTTCGGCCTGGCCGGCAGGCAGGCCCTCTCCGCGTGCTCGGGCGAGGAGACCATGCGGGCGCTGACCAAGGGCCGGGCGGCCGGCTACGCCGACGTCAGCTGGACCTTCGACACACGCGGCAGCCTGCTGAACGAATCCGCCGCGGCCGGCTCCACCGTCGCCTCGGCGAGCGCCTCCGAGAAGCAACTCGACGCGCTGCTGAGCGTCTGCCGCAAGGAGCCGGCCGGCCACTGGCACTACGGCGCCCCACGGACGCTCACCGTCAACGGCGGCGAGGGCCACTGGTACCCGGCCTACAACGGCGACGGCACCCTCTCCGGCGGGGCCGCCGTCATCCGCAGCGGCCGCCGCTTCGCCGTCCTCGAACTGACCGGAGCGCCCGGCAACGACCCGGGCCACCTGAAGGGACTCGTCGCCGCGGCCCTCCGCCGTCTGGCCGGCTGACTCCTCACCGGCCGGACAGCGACGGGGAGTTGAGAAGAGACGAAGGCCCGGACAGTCGACCTGTCCGGGCCTGCGTCTGCCCAACCGGGCGGGCGCGGAGGCCAGAAGGTTCGCACTCAGGTCCGGCATCGGGCGGAGGTACGGGCTTGCGTGCGCCGAAAAAACTCTTCGTGTCGGGGCAACCTTTCCGGGAGCGGTGACAACTGAGGGGTGTCCGGACAAGCGGTCTGGTCAGAGGTCCCGGTTGAAAGAGAGCATCGACATGTTCCCTCACCCATCCACCTCCCCGGAGGGGTCGCCCGGTGGCCGCGGCCGCCATGGCCGCGCCTCCCTCCGCTCGGCCGGTCCGGGGCGGCGACAGACGCATCGCGGCCGCCGGCTGTACCAGCGCCGGCCCTTCTGGGCGGCCGTCAGCCTGGCGGTCGTGGGCGGCTCCCTGGTCGCGATCAACACGGCCTCGGCGCAAACCGTGGACACGAACGCCTGGTACGTGCTGGTCAACCACAACACCGGCCAGGCGCTGGACGACCTCGGGTACGCCACGAACGACGGCGCCTCGGTGGTGCAGTGGAGCCGTACCGGCGGGACCAATCAGCAGTGGAGGTTCATCGACGCTGGTGGCGGGAACTACCGCCTGCTGAACCGGAATTCCGGCAAGGTGCTGGACGACTACAACTGGTCGAAGACCGAAGGCTCCGCGCTGGTGCAGTGGCGCGACCTGAACGGCGCCAACCAGCAGTTCCACCTGGAGAAGTCGTCGGGCGGATACGTGCGTCTGGTCAACCGCTTCAGCGGCAAGGCCGTTGAGGTTCCGCTCGGTTCCAAGGCCGACGGGGGCCGCGTCGCCCAGTACCACGACTGGAACGGCGCCAACCAGCAGTGGCAGCTCGTCCCGGCCGGAAGTCCCAGCGGCACCGGGAACCCGGGCAACTCCAGCGGCAGCGCCACTCCCAGCCCGTCCGCCAGGCCGTCCGTGTCCGCTCAGCCGAGCGGCGCCCGCCCGACGTCGGCGCCGCCGGCATCGTCGACCCCCGCCGGCGGCGGTGGCTCGGCGAAGAGCTTCATGGGCAGCAGCACGGTGCTGATCGGCGGCTCGATGTCCGACGCCTCGGCGAAGGCCGCGCCGTTCGACGTGCAGTACGCCTACGTGCACAGCCAGCCCGCGCCCTCCTCGGACTACTACACGGCGGCCCGCTGCCACGACGGGTGGACAGGCTGGTGGGGCTGCTGGAACGGCAGCACCACGGCCCCCGGCACCTACGTGACCTGGCGCGACTCCCAGGTGGCCCAGGAGACGTACAACGGCAGCCCGCGCCCGCAGAAGTTCCTGTGGACCTGGTACTCCCTGCGCGACCTCGGCGATCTCGCGGGCGAGGGCGACGGTCCGGGCGAGGTCAAGGCCATCAACAGGGTCGACCTGCTCACCCGTTACCTCAACGACTACCGCTTCTTCCTCCAGAAGATCGGCACCTCGCAGGAAATGATCGACATCGAGCCCGACTTCTGGGGCTACGTCCGTTCGCTCGGCGACCCGCGCCAGGTCCCCGCGCAGGTCACGGCCGCGGATCCGACGGACTGCGGATCCCAGCCGAACAGCGCCACCGGCCTCGCGCAGTGCATGATCGCGATGGGCCACAGGTACGCACCGCACACCGCCGTGGGCCTGCACCTGTCCTGCTTCGACTGGCAGCAGAACACCCCGCAGTGCGTCACGGACTACGCCCACCTCGGCGCCAAGAACGCCGACTTCCTGGTCTCCGACGTGTCGGACCGCGATGCGGGCTGGTACGCACAGCCGGCCCACGGCGGCCTCGACAACTTCTGGACCGACCAGAAGGCCGCCGAACGTCTGGCGTTCTACCGGACGATGGCCGAGTCCGTGGGCAAGCCGGTGGTCCTGTGGCAGATCCCGGTGGGCAACATGGCGCAGAACAACACCCTGAACCACTACAAGGACGACAAGGTCGACTGGTTCTTCGCGCACATGGACCAGGTGGCGAAGGCGCACATCGCCGGTCTGCTGTTCGGCCCGGGTCAGCAGGAGCAGACCACGGTCGAGACCGACGGCGGAAACCTGATCCGCAAGACCATCGCCTATCACAACTCCGGTGGCGTGGCGCTCAGGTAGACGGAAGGTACGGACCCGGCCCCGCCCGCCGCGACGGGGCCGGCTCCGTTCTCGTCTCTCCCACCCGGCAACGGGTGTCTCCCAGAACAGGCAACCTCGACGGCCCCGGCGGCAACTGACGGGCAATCCGGGGCCGAGACCAAAGCCCACTGAGCGAGAAGGACAAGTCCTTGCCAGATCAGAACCGCTCCCATCGCCGCCGGCCGGCAACCCGCCGCGCGCTCACCGCCGCCGTGGTCCTCGCCGCCGCCGCGGGTGCTGCCATACCGCTGGTCGCCCAGGCCTCGCACACGCCGAACGCCGGCACGCTGGGTGCGGCGGCGGCCGGCAGCGGCCGCTACTTCGGCACCGCCGTGGCGTCGGGCAGGCTCGGCGATGCGACGTACTCCGCCATCCTCGACCGGGAATTCAACATGATCACCCCGGAGAACGAGATGAAGTGGGACACCACCGAACCCTCCCAGGGGTCGTTCAACTTCGCCCCGGGCGACTCGATCGTCAGCCACGCCGCCGCGCACGGTCAGCGCATGCGCGGCCACACCCTGGTCTGGCACTCCCAACTGCCCAACTGGGTCAAGGCCATCACCGACCCCACCACCCTGCGCCGGGTGATGGACAACCACATCACCACCGAGATGACCCACTACAAGGGGAAGATCTACGCCTGGGACGTGGTCAACGAGGCCTTCGCCGACGGCCCCAGCGGCCGGCACCGCAGCTCCGTGTTCCAGGACGTGCTGGGCAACGGCTTCATCGAGGAGGCCTTCCGCACCGCCCGCACCGCCGACCCCTCGGCCAAGCTCTGCTACAACGACTACAACATCGAGAACTGGTCCGACGCCAAGACCCAGGGCGTCTACGCCATGGTCAAGGACTTCAAGTCCCGTGGCGTCCCCATCGACTGCGTCGGCTTCCAGAGCCACTTCGGGGCCTCCGGCCCACCGGCAAGCTTCCGGACCACCCTGTCCGACTTCGCCGCCCTCGGCGTGGACGTCCAGATCACCGAACTCGACATCGCCCAGGCCTCGGCCGCCGCGTACACCAACGCCGTCCAGGACTGCCTGGCCGTCGCCCGCTGCACGGGCATCACCGTGTGGGGCATCCGCGACAGCGACTCCTGGCGCACCGGAGAGAACCCCCTGCTGTTCGACGGCAACGGCAACAAGAAGCCGGCCTACGGCGCGGTACTCACCGCCCTGGGCAGCAGCGGCGGCAGCGGCGGCAGCGGCGGCGGCACGCCGGGCGGAGAGATCACCTCCGGCACCGTCTACACGCTGACCGACGTGGCCGCCGGTCGCGTCCTCGACGAGTACGCGGGACAGAACGGCAACGGCACGCCGCTCCAGGTGTGGGACGCCAGCGGCGCCACCAACCAGCAGTGGCGGGCCACCAGGAACGGCGACGGCTCCTGGACGCTCACCAACGTCGCCAGCGGGCGGGTCCTGGACGAGCCGGGCAACCAGACGGGCAACGGCACCAGGATGCAGGTCTGGGACTCCAACGGCGGCGCCAACCAGCACTGGAAGGCCGCGCGGAACGGCGACGGCTCCATCACCCTGACCAACGTCGCCAGCGGCCGGGCCCTGGAGACCCCCGGCGGCCGGACCGCCAACGGCACCACCGTCCAGGTCTGGGACGCCACGGGCGCCCCCAACCAGCACTGGACCTTCAGCCCGTCCGGCTCGTCCACCCCGTCGACGCCCGCGCCGACGGGCGGCACGTGCACCCTGCCGTCGACGTACCACTGGTCCTCGACCGGGGCGTTGGCCCGGCCGGCGAACGGATGGGCCTCAGTGAAGGACTTCACCGACGTCGTCTACAACGGCAAGCACCTCGTCTACGCGTCGAACGTGTCGGGGTCGTCGTACGGCTCGATGATGTTCAGCCCGTTCACCAACTGGTCGGACATGGCGTCCGCGCGCCAGACCGGGATGAGCCCTGCCGCGGTGGCGCCGACCTTGTTCTACTTCGCGCCGAAGAAGCTCTGGGTACTGGCCTACCAGTGGGGTCAGTGGCCCTTCAGCTACCGCACGTCGAGCGACCCCAGCGACCCGAGCGGCTGGTCCGCGCCGCGGCCGCTGTTCACCGGCAGCATCCCCGGCTCCGGTACCGGACCGATCGACCAGACCCTGATCGCCGACGATCACAACATCTACCTGTTCTTCGCCGGCGACAACGGCAGCATCTACCGGGCGAGCATGCCGCTCGGAGACTTCCCGGGCAGCTTCGGCTCGTCCTACACGACGGTCATGAGCGACTCCCCGAGCAGGCTGTTCGAGGCGCCACAGGTCTACAAGGTCAAGGGCCAGAACCAGTACCTCATGATCGTCGAGGCCCGGGGGGCGAACGAGCAGCGTTACTTCCGCTCCTTCACCGCCACCAGTCTGAACGGCCCGTGGACCGCGCAGGCCGCCACCGAGGGCAACCCCTTCGCGGGCAAGGCCAACAGCGGCGCCACCTGGACCAACGACATCAGCCATGGCGACCTGGTCCGCGACAACCCCGACCAGACCATGACCATCGACCCCTGCCACCTGCAGTTCCTCTACCAGGGCAAGTCCCCCTCCGCGAGCGGCCCCTACGACCGACTGCCGTGGCAGCCGGGCGTGCTGACCCTGCAGCACTGACCGCCCGAGAGCGCGTCGACGACCCCGGCCGTACTTCGGCCGGGGTCCTCCCGTGACCGGGCCAGGAGCCCGGGGAAATACGGCGGCACCAGCGACTGGCAGAGCCGGCGCTGAAACGACAGCAGGGTCCCGACCGTGAAGTCGGGGACCCTGCTGTGCGGTCTCAGCTGCCGCCCCGCTGCTTCCCCGGCTGCGCGGTGCACCCCGGCCCGGCACCGAATGCGCCGTCGGTTCCGAGTTGCGCACCGCGGCGACCGAGGCCCTGAGTACGGCGGCGCGCCCGAGTCCTCGTTCTGCAGTCCAGGACGCGCTGCGGAGAGGCAGTTGTCGGCAGCCACCCCACCCTTGGGATTCTTGTCGAACTCTTGCACCTTGGCGGCAGGGGCCCTTCGACCGGCGTCCGAATCGCGGCCGCGCAGCCAACAGCGGCAGATCTCGGAGCGCATGCCATGGGGCGCGCCGACCAGCGGACGCAGGGCAGATCGACGGTGAGGTGCTGACGGAACCCCATTTCGCGAGCCCCTCGAAAGGTAAGGAAACGATCTTGTCTCGACTGCGGGGGGCGCCGCCTTCTTACCCGGCCTCGGGACATCCCCGCGAACCGAAGACCACCCTGTCCGTATTTCGTGCTGTTCGTGCGGGGCGTCGGCGCAGGCTCCGCTGCGACGCCCGGCCTGCGAACGCTGACCTGCAAGGACGCACACGTATAGTCCCCTTCGCCGTAATGGCTGCAGGTACGACGTGAGGAGAAGCCCGTGCGCCGCTTCGGGGTGGTACTGGCCACAGCTGTGACGCTCGGGTATTTCGGGGCATTCCCCGCCCACGCCGACACCGGCAGCACGATCTACGTCAACAACGGCTCGGGATCAGGCTGCTCGGACACCGACCCAGCCGCGGGAGCGCAGGCCGTCCCGTACTGCACCCTGCAGACGGCGGTGGATGCGGCCCAGCCCGGCGAGACGGTGCAGGTGGCAGCCGGCGTCTACCCGCCGTTGCACGTCACCCACTCGGGGACGGCGGCCCAGCCGATCGTCCTGCGTGGCGTATACAGCTCCACCCTCGGCGGGGGCCGGACGTACCTGCGAACCAACCTCGCCAACGACACTCCCGCGCTGGACATCGACGGCGCGTCCTACGTGTCGGTCAGCCAACTGGGGGTGACCGACGGCACCTCCACGACCGCGGTACACGTGCACGGCAGCAGCCACATCTCCCTGGACGGCCTGGCCATCAGCGAGACGGGCAAGGCCACGGCCCTCGACATCGACGGGTCCGGCAGCACGACGGTGACCCGCACCCGCACGTCCGGCGGGCCGGTCGTCGTCCGCAACCAGGCACAGGACACACAGTTGCTGGTGGACTACTTCTACGAGTCGATCTCCGCCGACGCGGCCGTCGTCGTGGACGGCGCGAACGGCACGCGGCTGCGCAACGACACGGTGGCTTACTCCCTGGGCGCTGGGGTCTCCGTCCGTGGCAACGCGAGTGGGACGCAGATCGACGACAGCGTCCTGACGGGAAGCCAGGGCGGACCCGAACTGTCCGTGGCCCCCGACTCCACGGCTACGACTTCGGAGCAGTACAACGTCCTGCAACCCGTCAGCGGTGTCACGCCCTACCAGTGGGGCGGCACCGCATACGCAACGCAGACCGATTTCGCTCAGGCCACCGGACAGGGCGCCCACGACTGCGCCGGCGCGTGCGGCGCGAGCACCACCGGGGCCCTGACCGAAAGCTCGTCCGCCATCGACAGCGAGGATCCGACGGTGACCGGGCTTCCCGACACCGACGCCCTTGGACGTTCCCGGGTGGCCGACCCCATCGTGGACGCGGCGGGTGGCAGCACCGGCCCCATCGACCGCGGCGCCATCGAGTTCCAGGACCCGATCCACGAACTGCTCGCCTTCGTGCCCGACTCCTCGGGCCCGGTGTACAGCCCCGCCACCGGCAAGCTCCAGGCGACCCTGGTCAACCCGTGGGGTGACCAGGTCACACCTGCCCAGTACGCCTTCACCTTCGGCGACAACAGCCAGGCCGTGACCGGCACCGACGCGCAGGTCCCCCACACCTACCAGGCCGGGCTCTGGTCCTCCCACGTCACGATGACCAGCACGACGGGCGCCACCTACCAGGCCGGCGTGAACACCCAGGTCTACGCTCCCGATCCGCTCACCACCTCCATCGACGTCGGCGCCGCGCCCACCTCTCCGCTGAAGGCCGGCGTGGATGTCTGGGACAGTGACACGTCCGGCTGGTCGATCACCGGTAGGACCGTAAACTGGGGTGACGGCAGTCCCATGCAGAGCCTTGGCACCCAGACGACCGCGACCCACACCTACCCTCGACCGGGCGCCTGGACCGTCACCGAGACCTCAACCGACGACCACGGCCGCTCCGCGCAGACCACCCAGAGGCTCGTCACCGGCAGCGCGTTCGTCCCCCACAGCCCGACTCGGTTGCTGGACACACGGACCACGACGGGCGGCCACCACGGCACCGTGGCCGCGGGCGGCACGATCTCCCTCAAGGTGGCGGGCGTCGCCGGCATCCCGACCAGCGGCATCACAGCCGTCACGCTCAACCTCACCTCCGCCGACCCCACAGGCCCCGGCTACCTCACCGCGTACAGCTCATCCGGCTCGCGGCCGACCGCCTCCAGCGTCAACTTCGCCGCCCACGAGAACCGGTCGAACCTGGTGACGGTCCCGGTCGGCGCAGACGGCCGGATCCGGATCTTCGCGTCCACGCACACCGACGTCGTCGCCGACCTGGCCGGCTACTACCGGACAGGGACCAGCGTGCCGGGCGGCACGGGCATGTTGCCCGACGCGTCTCCCGACCGGGTACTCGACACCCGGACGGGCAAGGACATCCCGGTGGGCCCCGGCCAGGTGGTCAAGGTCCACATCCCGCAGTACGCCACCTGGGACTACACGGCGCTCGTGCTCAACGTCACCGCCGTCTCCCCCAGCACCAACGGCTACGTCACCGTGTACGGCTCGGGTTCCGTGCCCGCCACCTCCAGCATCAACTTCAAGGCCGGGCAGACGACGGCCGGGCAGGCCGTCGTCGCAACGGCGATGAACGGCACGGTGAGTATCTACAACCACGCCGGCAACGTGCACTTGGTGGTCGACGTCGAGGGCTCCTACGACCCTTCCGCGGGGCAGGCGTTCATCCCCGCTGGGCCGACCCGGCTCCTCGACACCCGCACGAGCGGCGGCCCGATGCACAACGGCCAGCAGATCACCATCAGCAACGGCATCCCCGCAGACGCCAAGTCGGTTCTGCTGAACCTCACCGAGACACAGGCACTGGGCAGCGGCTATCTCGCGGCCGGTCTGGCCTCGTCCACGATCAACTTCAGTAGGGGCCAGACCTCCTCCAACCCCGCCCTGGTCAACGTCTCCAATGGAGTGACGATCAAGAACCACTCCCAGAGCGTCCAGGCGATCGCAGACCTGCAGGGCTGGTTCGGCTGACACGCTGGGTTCGGACCACGACGGCCCTGGCTGCCCAGCTGCCGGGGCCGTCCTCCGTCCATGTCGGGCTGTCGAGCGACCACCACTTTGGCCGGACGAAACGGTGAGTGGTGAGTACTGAACCGACAGATCGCCAAGGCCCCCGGCTCGAAGAGGAGGAGGTCGAGCCCTACACCTTGGAAGAAGCGCGACGGATCCTCGCCGAGAGGCGGGCAAGGGTCGGAACGCCCGCGTGGGTGATCGCCCTGGCACTGGGCCTGCGGCAAGGCGAGGTGCTCGGTCTGAGGTGGGCGGACATGGACCTGGACGGCCGATTCATCCGAGTCCGCCGCGGCCGACTCCGCCCGAAGTACGCCCACGGCTTCCACGGCTCCTCCGGACGGAAAGGCGGCGCTACTGCCCGCAGCGTCAGAACCTCCGCCGTGAGACGAAGGACACGACGTCCCGCGTGAGCAAGCGCTACGTCGGCCTGCCGGACGGGTTGGTGCAGCTGCTGCGAAAGAACCAGCAGGAGCAGGGAGGACGCCGCCCGCCGGATCGACCGGGGTTGCTGTCGGGCGAGACTCCGCAGGACGGAGCCGGATCTCGACCCCACTGAGGCGGAAACTGGGACGCCATACGACGAAGGCCCGGACAGTCGAACTGTCCGGGCCTTCGTCTGCCCTGATGGGCGGGTGCGGAGGATACGAGATTCGAACTCGTGAGGGGTTGCCCCCAACACGCTTTCCAAGCGTGCGCCCTAGGCCTCTAGGCGAATCCTCCGTGGGAGAGCTTACTAGATGTTCGGGGGTGCTCGTGCACACGCTTTCGCGCAGGTGGAGACCGCCTCCAGGGTGGCGGGTCGGGGCGGTGAAGAGCGGGCCCGGGATCCGGTAGGGTGTGGGTCAGCCCCTCGTGTGGCGTCATCTCGCTGAACCCCCCCAGGGCCGGAAGGCAGCAAGGGTAGGTGAGCTCTGGCGGGTGCACGGGGGGTCCTGTCGTTCCGGGCCTCCGGCCGGGCCGTGTGGAAGCGCGGTCCGTTGTCGGTGGTGGGCATTAGGGTCGTTACGTGTCGCTCGCTCTCTATCGCCGGTATCGCCCCGAGACCTTCGCCGAGGTCATCGGGCAGGAGCACGTGACCGGGCCGCTGCAGCAGGCGCTGCGGAACAACCGGGTCAATCACGCGTACCTGTTCAGCGGCCCTCGCGGCTGCGGCAAGACCACGAGTGCGCGCATCCTCGCCCGATGCCTCAACTGCGAGCAGGGGCCGACGCCCACGCCCTGCGGTGAGTGCCGCTCCTGTGTCGACCTGGCCCGTGGCGGGCCCGGGTCCATCGACGTCATCGAGATCGACGCCGCCTCGCACGGTGGCGTGGACGACACGCGTGACCTGCGGGAGAAGGCGTTCTTCGCGCCCGCGTCCAGCCGGTACAAGATCTACATCATCGACGAGGCCCACATGGTCTCGACGGCCGGCTTCAACGCCCTGCTCAAGGTCGTCGAGGAGCCGCCGGAGCACCTCAAGTTCATCTTCGCCACCACCGAACCGGAGAAGGTCATCGGGACGATCCGGTCCCGGACCCACCACTACCCCTTCCGGCTGGTGCCCCCGGCCACGCTGCGCGACTACCTGACGGACGTCTGCGGGCGCGAACAGATCCAGGTGGAGGAGAGCGTCTTCCCCCTCGTCGTGCGCGCGGGCGGCGGCTCGGTGCGTGACTCGATGTCCGTGATGGACCAGCTGCTCGCCGGCGCGGGCGCCGAAGGTGTGACATACGCCATGGCCACCGCGCTGCTCGGGTACACCGACGCGGCGCTGCTGGACGAGATCGTCGACGCCTTCGCGGAGCAGGACGGTGCGGCGGTGTTCGGCATCGTCGACCGGGTGGTGGACGGCGGGCACGACCCCCGGCGCTTCGTGGCGGATCTGCTGGAGCGGCTGCGGGATCTGGTGATCCTCTCCGCCGTGCCGGACGCGGGGGAGAAGGGCCTGATCGACGCACCCGCCGACCGCGTGGAGTTGATGGAGGCTCAGGCGCGCCGCTTCGGCTCCGCGGAGCTCAGCCGCGCGGCGGACCTGGTGAACACCGGCCTGACCGAGATGCGCGGCGCGACTTCGCCGCGCCTGCAGCTGGAGTTGATCTGCGCACGGGTGCTGCTGCCCGCGGCCTTCGCGGACGAGCGGTCGCTGCAGGCCCGGCTGGAGAAGCTGGAACGCCGGGCCCTGGTGGGCGGCGCGCCCGCGCCCATGGGTTCGGACGCCCCGGGGACCGCAGCCGCGGGTGCCGCTCGGCCGCACCCGCAGTCGCAGGCACCGACAGGAGGCAACTCCGCGAGTGGGTCCGGCAGTTGGCCTGCCGGGTCCGCCCCGGCGACGGCCGGCCCAGGAGCCGCCCCGACCGCCGTGGGCGGCCCGGACGCCAGCGGTGTGGGCGCGGCGAACGCGGGAGCGTGGCCGGTCGGGACGGCCGCTCCGCAGACGTCGGCCGCCGCCGGAGGCGAGGCTGCGGTCGCCGGAGCGTGGCCTGCGACCACGGGCACGCCCGGCGGTGCCCCACCGGTCGGCAGCTCGGCTGCGCCCGGCCCGGCCGCCGCACAAGCAGGCGCCGGAGCGTGGCCTGTCGGCACGAGCGCCGGCGGCGGAGTCCCCGCCGCACCCCAGGCGCCCGCCGGGTCGGCCCCGACGCCGACCGCGCCGACCCCGTCGGCAGCACCGACGCAGTCGCAGGCGGATCCCGGCGCGTGGCCCGCAGGGGCCACAGCGGTGGCGCACCCCGCGCACCCCGCGCCCGCCCCCCAGCCGGCGCCGCAGGCCCAAGCAGCGGGCGGCGCAGGCGTGGTGCAGGTGCGTCAGATGTGGCCGCAGATACTGGAAGCGGTCAAGGGGCGTCGTCGCGTCACCTGGATGCTGCTGCAGCAGGGCCAGGTCGCGGGCTTCGACGGGGCCACGCTGCAGTTGGCCTTCGAGCACGCCGGCACCCGGGACGGCTTCGTCAACGGCGGGCACGACGAGATCCTCCGGCAGGCGCTGCAGGACGCCCTCGGCGTCAACTGGCGGGTGGAGTGCATCGTGGGCGGCCCCGGCACGGGTGCCGGTCCGGCCGCGGGCACACCGGGAAGCGGGCCGCAGGCGGCGCCGCAGCGCCCGTTCACCCCCGCTCCGGCACCGTCTGCTGCTCCGGCACCGGCCCCCGTGGCGCCGTCGGCGGCCGCCCCCGCGACGCCCACCGCACCCACGGTGGCGCCGCCCCCCCGTACCCCCCCGCCGCCCGCGGTCCAGGCTCCGGCGCCGTCTCCCGCGCCCGAACCGGTGCCCGAGCCCTACGAGCCGGATCCCTACGGGCCCGAGGACGACTACCCCGACTTCGAAGAGGACGCCCCGCTCACGGTCCCGCCGCCTCAAACGGGCGTCAGCGGGCAGGAGCTGATCGTCCGTGAGCTGAACGCCACGGTGATCGAGGAAATCACCCACGAACGATGAAGGATTCGTTCATCCGGAGCACGTAGGCTCGGCTCGACCGAACGACGGCAGTACCGGAATACCCCAGTACCCGAACCGACCCGACCCGACGGCAGTCCCGGACGAACGGCCGACGACCCGAGCACTGGTCGCGGACGGGCGGACGGAAGCGGACAGAAGGAGAGCGAGCGCCATGTTCCCCGGTGGTGGCCAGCCCGACATGCAGGCGCTGCTCCAGCAGGCCCAGCAGATGCAGGAGCAGCTCCAGCGCACCCAGGCCGAACTGGCCGCGGCGACGGTCGAGGGCACGGCCGGCGGCGGCCTGGTCAAGGCGACGGTCAGCGGGGCGGGCGAGCTCAAGGCCCTCGTCATCGCCCCCGAGGCGGTCGACCCGGACGACACCGAGACCCTGGCCGACCTGGTCGTCGCCGCCGTGCGCGACGCCACCGACGCCGCGCAGCGGCTCGCGGCCGAGCGGCTCGGCCCGCTGGCGCAGGGCCTGGGCGGCGGCGGGATCCCGGGTCTGCCGTTCTAGCTGCCGGGGCGGCCGCCCGGGGAGGATGATGAGTCCCGAGGCGGCTCCACAGGAGTCGCACAGCAAGGCAAGCAGTACCAGCAAGGCAAGCAGTACCAGCAAGACCGGCAGGACCCGAACGCATCGGCGGGAGCCGACAGCATCGGCAGGATCAGCACCGCAGGCACAGAGGACAGACAGGTAGGCAGGCAGCGTGTACGAGGGCGTGGTCCAGGACCTCATCGACGAGTTGGGCAGGCTGCCCGGCGTCGGGCCCAAGAGCGCGCAGCGGATCGCCTTCCACATCCTCCAGGCCGATCCGGTGGACGTCCGCCGCCTCGCGCACGCGCTCAACGAGGTGAAGGAGAAGGTCCGCTTCTGCACGGTCTGCGGCAACGTCTCCGAGTCCGAGCAGTGCCGGGTCTGCCTCGATCCGCGCCGCGATCCCGCGGTCATCTGCGTGGTCGAGGAGCCGAAGGACGTGGTCGCGGTCGAGCGCACCCGCGAGTTCCGCGGCCGGTACCACGTGCTCGGCGGGGCGATCAGCCCGATCGAGGGCGTCGGGCCGGACGACCTGCGCATCCGCGAGCTGATGGCCCGGCTCGCGGACGGCACGGTGACGGAGCTGATCCTCGCCACCGATCCGAACCTGGAGGGCGAGGCCACCGCCACCTACCTCGCCCGGCTGCTCAAGCCGATGGGTCTCAAGGTGACCCGGCTGGCCAGCGGCCTTCCTGTGGGCGGTGATCTGGAGTACGCCGACGAGGTCACCCTCGGCCGGGCCTTCGAAGGGAGACGACTGCTCGATGTCTGACGCCACCAGCACCCGCAGCACCGCCGACGCCCGCCCGCGGGGTCCCCAGGAGCCGGACGACTTCGCGGTGCAGATCGCCGATTCGGTGCAGAGCTTCCTGCTCTCCGTCCGCGAGATCGCCAAGGGGGACGAACCCGGCAGCGCGATCTCCATGCTCCTGCTGGAGGTCTCCCAACTGCTGCTCACCGGCGGCCGGTTGGGCGCGATCGAGGACATCCTCCCGGAGGACCGGTACGAGCCGGACACCGAGCCGGACGAGGACACGGACGAGCTGCGCCAGCAGCTGGCCGAGCTGCTCGCGCCGATCGACGTCTACCACGAGGTCTTCGACCCCTACGGCCAGGTCGAGAAGCCCCTGCCGTGCCGGATCTCCGACGATCTGGCCGAGGTCGTCTCCGAGCTGCGGCACGGCCTGGTGCACTGGCGCGAGGGCCGGGTCTCCGAGGCGCTGTGGTGGTGGCAGTTCTCCTACCTGGCCAACTGGGGCTCCACCGCCACGTCGGTGCTGCGCGCGCTGCAGTCGCTGGTGGCCCATGTCCGGCTGGACAGCCCCATCTCCGCCCCGGCGGACGGCACCGACACGGACAACGACGGCCTCACCGACGAGCAGTTGGAGCAGCAGGCCGGCGACCTGATGGCGTCCGAGCTGGGGACCTGACCGGCCCGCTCGGCGCGCGACCCCTCCGCGCAAGCCCGCTCGGCACGCGAACTCCCAGCGCAGTCCCGTTCAGCAGCGCAAGCCCGTTCAGCGCAAGCCCGCCGAGCGCCCGCGCGCTCAGCGCGGGCCCGCCGTGTGCGCGAGCAACTCCCGCAGCAAGTCGTTGAGTTGGTCGACCTGCCGCGCGTCCATGTCGGTCAGCGCCGTCTGCTGCTCCGCCAGCCCCGCCGTCACCGCGCGGTCGATGAGCTCCAGGCCCTCTGCCGTGAGCGTGACCTTGAGGCCCCGGCGGTCGTGCGGGTCGGGTGAGCGCCGGAGCAGCCCGCGGCGCTCGAGCTTGTCGAGGCGGCCGGTCATGCCGCCGGTGGTGAGCATCAGCGTCGTCGTGAGTTCGCGCGGCGAGAGGCAGTAGGGCTCGCCGGATCGGCGCAACGTGGCCAGCACGTCGAACTCGCCGCGGCTGATGCCGAACTGGGCGTACGCCTTCTCCATCCGGTCGCCCATCGCGCGCGACAGCCGGTAGATCCGGCCGAAGACCTCCATCGCCCGGGTGTCGAGGTCAGGGCGTACCCGACCCCACTGGGCGATGATCGCGTCCACCGCGTCCTGCTTCTTCCGCTGCTCTGCCATGGCTCCAGTCTGCCAGAAATAATGCTTGCCCGTGATTTGCTTAGTGCTAAGCTACTTAGCAACGAGCAAACAGGAGGGGTGATGGGTGCCAGGTCGTCGGGGCGCGATTCGGTCGGCCGGTCCCGCCGGTTTCCGGGGGAACGTCTGCTCTGGACCGGCATGGCCGTGGACGCGGTGGGATCCGGGATGTACATCCCGTTCAGCCTGGTCTTCTTCCAGCACGTCACACGGCTGCCGCTGCCGCTGATCGGCGCCGTGCTGACGGCCACCGGCTTCGTCGCGATGGCCGCCCTGCCCCTGGTCGGCGCGGCCGTGGACCACTGGGGCGCCAAGCGCGCGCAGCTCGCCCTCTACCTGCTGCGCGCCGTCGGCTTCGCCGCCTACCCGCTCGCCACCGTGCTGCCGCTGTTCGCAGCGGTCGCCCTGGTCACGGCGATCGGCGACCGCGGCTTCCCCGCCGCCCAGCAGGCGCGGATCGGCGAGCTGGTCAGCGGCCCGGAGCTGGAGCGGCTGCAGGGCGTCAGCCGGAGCCTGACCAACGCCGGTCTGGGCATCGGCACCCTGCTCGCCACCGGGCTGATCGCAGGGCTCGGCGACGCCGGCTTCCTCACCGCGGCCTGGCTGAACGCGGGCAGCTTCCTCGTCGCGGCGCTGCTCAACCAGCGTGTGCCGGGCGGCGCGCAGCCGACGGCAACTCCCGGGCCCCGGACGCGCCGTGAGCGCGGCGGCTACCGCCTGGTCCTCGCCGACCGCCCCTACCTCGGTCTGACGGCCGCCAACTTCCTTGTCGCCCTCGGCTATTCGGCGCTCTCGGTGCTGCTGCCCGCCTTCGCGGCGAACTGGCTGGGCACGCCGCAATCCCTCACCGGGTCGGCCTTCGCGCTCAACACGGCCCTCTGCGCGGTCGCGGGCGTGCCCGCGGCCCGGCTGGTGCGGCGCTTCGGCGACCGCACCAGGGCTGCCGCGGCAGGCGCCGTCGTCTTCGCGGTGGCCTTCCTCGGCCAGGCGGCGCTGGGCCTGGCCCGGCCGCACTCGGTGACCGTCGTGATGACCGGACTGCTGGCGGCCGTCGCGGTGGCCACCCTGGGGGAACTGCTGCACAGCCCCGCACTGTCGGCGCTCTCCACCGAAGCGGCCCCGCAGCCGCTGCGCGGGCGGTATCTGGCGACCTATCAGCTCTCCTGGTCGCTCTCGCGCACCATCGCCCCGTCCCTGTTCACCCTGCTGCTCGCGGTGCACGGCAGCCTGCCCTGGCTCTTCGTCGCCGCGACGGCACTGGCCTCCGCCGCGCTGCTGCTCCGGCTCGGCCGCAGCCTGCCCGCCGACGCGGTCCGGCCGGTCCCCGTCCTGATCCCCGCTCCGACGCCGCACGACGCCGAGGCCCGCACCGCCCTAGAGGCGACCGCATGAACACCCGCCCCGCATCCAGCCGCACCCTGCTGCTCGCCACGACCGCCCTCGCACCCGTCACCTGGGGCTCGACCTACGCGGTGACCACCTCCCTGCTGCCCGCGGACCGTCCGCTGCTGGCGGCCGCGGTCCGGGCCCTGCCCGCCGGGCTCGTGCTGCTGGCGTTCGTCCGCCGACTGCCGCGCGGGAGCTGGTGGGCCAGGGCCGCCGTGCTGGGCGTCCTCAACATCGGAGCCTTCTTCCCGCTGCTGTTCCTCGCCGCCTACCGGCTCCCGGGCGGCGTGGCCGGGGTGCTCGGCGCCGTGCAGCCGCTGGTGGTCGCCGGTCTCTCGGTGCGGGTGCTGGGGCAGCGGCCCGGCGCGCGGACGCTCGCGGCCGGGCTGCTCGGCGTCGTCGGGGTCGCGCTGGTCGTGCTCCGTGCCGACGCCGGACTGGACGCCCTGGGCGTGCTGGCCGGTCTCGGCGGCGCCGTGTCGATGGCGGCGGGCACCGTGCTCGGCCGCCGCTGGGGCCTGCCGCCCGGGGTGGGCCCGCTGGCGCTGACCGCATGGCAGTTGACGGTGGGCGGACTGCTCCTTCTCCCGCTCGCCCTGTTCGCCGAGGGCCTGCCGGCCGCCGTCACCGGGACCAACCTGCTGGGCTACCTCTATCTGGCGACCGTCAACACGGCGCTCGGCTACGCCCTCTGGTTCCGGGGCGTGACCCGGCTGCCGGCAGCGGCGGCATCCTTCCTCGGACTGCTCAGCCCGGTCACCGCGGCGGTCATCGGCTGGGCGGCGCTGGGGCAGTCGCTGACGCCGCTTCAGCTCACCGGCCTCGCCGTGGCGCTGGGCGCGATGGCCTGGGGTGCGGTGGGCGGCTCCCGGAGCGCCAGGGGCGCGAAATCTGTCGAACATCACACCCGTGCGCCGGGAGCGGAAGATTCCGCCGCCCGGAACGGCGGCCCCGGGAAGACTTCCGGGACCGAGGGGGCCGTGGACGCAGGGACGCCGGTCCGGCCCTGATCACCAGATGATACGGATGTATCACATGGCGGACCACCGGCTACGCCGCACAACCGCTCGGTACAGTGGTGCGCAGTCTCGGGCCGCGCACACAGAAGGCCCGAACCACAGAGTCGAGGAGCGCACGTGGGCCTTGTCGTGCAGAAGTACGGCGGCTCCTCCGTCGCCGATGCCGAGGGCATCAAGCGCGTCGCCCGACGCATCGTGGACACCAAGCAGGCCGGCCACGAAGTGGTCGTGGTGGTGTCCGCCATGGGCGACACGACGGACGAGCTCATCGATCTCGCGGAACAGGTGTCGCCGTACCCGGCGGGCCGCGAGCTCGACATGCTGCTGACCGCGGGAGAGCGGATCTCCATGGCCCTGCTGGCGATGGCGATCAAAGAACTGGGCCACCAGGCGCAGTCGTTCACCGGCAGCCAGGCCGGAGTCATCACCGACTCCGTCCACAACAAGGCCCGCATCATCGACGTGACGCCGGGCCGCATCCGCACCGCGCTCGACCTGGGCAACATCGCGATCGTGGCGGGGTTCCAGGGCGTCTCCCAGGACACCAAGGACATCACCACGCTCGGCCGCGGCGGCTCGGACACCACGGCCGTCGCCCTGGCCGCGGCGCTGGACGCCGAGGTCTGCGAGATCTACACGGACGTGGACGGCGTCTTCACCGCCGACCCGCGCGTGGTCAAGAAGGCCCGGAAGATCGACCAGATCGGCTTCGACGACATGCTGGAGCTGGCCGCCGCCGGCTCCAAGGTGCTGCTGGCGCGCTGCGTCGAGTACGCCCGCCGCTACAACATCCCCATCCACGTCCGCTCGTCCTTCTCCGGACTGACCGGGACCTGGGTCCGCAACGCGCCCGAAGGAGGCGAAATGGAGCAGGCGATCATCTCGGGTGTCGCCCACGACACCTCCGAGGCCAAGGTCACCGTCGTCGGTGTCCCGGACAAGCCGGGCGAGGCCGCCCGCATCTTCCGCGCCGTGGCGGACGCGGGCATCAACATCGACATGGTCGTGCAGAACGTCTCCGCCGCGTCGACGGGCCTGACGGACATCTCCTTCACCGCCCCCAAGACCGAGGGCCACAGGGCGATCGCCGCCCTGGAGCAGGTGCAGGAGGGCATCGGCTTCGAGGCGCTGCGCTACGACGACCAGATCGGCAAGATCTCGCTCGTCGGCGCGGGCATGCGGTCCCACCCGGGCGTCACGGCGACGTTCTTCGAGGCGCTGTCCCAGGCGGGCGTCAACATCGAGCTGATCTCCACCTCCGAGATCCGCATCTCCGTCGTCACCCGCGCCGAGGACGTCAACGCCGCGGTCCAGGCCGTGCACACGGCCTTCGGCCTCGACAGCGACACCGACGAGGCCGTCGTCTACGGCGGCACGGGGCGCTAGCCCGCCCCCGGGGGCGGGTGGATGCCGCCCTTCGGGCGGGAGGTGCCCCACCGCTACCAGCCCACCACCCACGGGGGGTCCGACCCCGATTGCAGGTCGAACCTCCCCCAGGGGTGTGCTGCTCGCGGTGGGGCACCTCCCGCCCGAAGGGTGGGGGAGCCTCGCGCCCTGGGGTGGTGGTGCAACTGACTGGCGGAAGCCATGTGGCGGTGATGTGGACACAGGGGGGTTCCGCTTCCGCCGGGCGGATCGGGTGCGTACCGTGATTACCTCTGCAGCGGGCGCGACCGGGAGGGGCCGTGGCGTACAACCCTCGCACGGGTTCGTGCGTCCAACTGTCGTGCCCGCACTGGTATTGCCCGCAGGACCGCGCGTGACGGCCCCGATCCCGCACGCCCGGGGGATCGTCGACGCCGACGCGCAGGCGTCCGCCGCGGCCGTCACCGTCGGCACCACCGTCGACCAGCTCACCGAGACCTACCAGGCGCACTACGCCTCCCTGCTCCGCCTCGCCGCGCTGCTGCTCGACGACACCGCCTCCTGCGAGGACGTGGTGCAGGAGGCCTTCATCCGGGTGCACTCCGCCCGCCGCCGGGTCCGCGACCCCGAGAAGACGCTCGCCTACCTCCGCCAGACCGTGGTCAACCTCTCCCGCAGCACCCTGCGCCGCCGGATCCTCGGGCTGCGCCTGCTGCCCAAGCCGATGCCCGACATGGCCAGCGCCGAGGAGGGCGCCTACGACGCCCTGGAGCGCGATCAACTCATGCTCGCCATGCGGGGTCTGCAGCGCCGTCAGCGCGAGGTGCTGGTGCTGCGCTACTTCGCCGACATGACGGAGGCCCAGGTCGCGGACACCCTCGGGCTCTCCCTCGGCTCGGTCAAGGCCTACGCCTCCCGCGGCCTGGCCGCGCTGCGACTCAGCATGGACGCCTCGTGAACCGCCCGACGCCGCCCACGCCCCCCGTGCCGCCGGAGCGCCCCCGCTACCTGCGCGTCGTCCGTCCCGGCGGCGCCGGGAGGGACGGGGTGCTGCCGCCGCCGATGCCGCTCGCCGCCCCCGCGCAGCTGCCGCCGTGGCTGGACGGAACGCCGCCCCCGCCGCCGAGCGACGAGGAACTGTTGCGCCGTCAGCTCACCGCCGTGGTAGGCCGGTTGCAGCCCGCGCCGGACGCGCTGGTCCGGCTGCGCGAGGCCATTCCGCAGCGCCGCGCCCGGCGTCGCCGGGTCGGGCTGGCGGCGGCTGCGGTGGCCGCCGTCGGGCTGATCGGCGTCGTGATGGCCCAGCCCTTCGACAGCACGGCCTCGGTCCAGACGGCGAGTTCCACGCAGGGCTCGGACGGGCGGGTCGGGCCCTCGCCCGGGACCGGGTCCAGCAGTCGGCCCGGCGCCGGCGGCTGGCTCGGCTACACCGCCTCCCCGCTGCCGGGCCAGGGCGGTTCCGGGCTGCTGGTGACCGCCACCCCCTCCGGCGCACCCGTCCCGCCGCTGCCCGCCTCGGCGGCGCAGACCGGCCCCGCGCACACCGCCGCCGAATGCACCCGCGCCCAACTCGGCCAGGGCACGGCCGAGGTGGGCACGCCCGACGCCCAGGGCGTGGTCTACGGGGCGTTCCGCGTGGTCAACGTCTCCGCCACCAACTGCAGCGTCTCCCGCCCCGGCACGGTCGTCGTGGTGTCCGCACCCGACCCGACCGCGGTCCGGGTCGTCCCGCACTCCGCGGGCGACGGCGTGAGCGGGCTGCCCAGCCCGCCGCCGAGCAGCGCCGGTCCGGTGCTGCTGGCGCCCGGCCAGAGCTACCTGCTCCGCTTCGCCTGGGTGCCGGCCTCGGGCGGCTGCGCCGCCACGGCCTCCCCGTCCGCCTCGGCCTCGCCGAGCGACCAGCCCAGTGCCTCCGCCTCGCCGACCGACAGCGGCAGCCCCGGCACGTCCTCGAACTCCGGGGCGGCGGCGGGGGAGGGTCCGATGGCCGCCCAGCCCCGGCCTCAGACGGTCGCGACCACCGCGCCCACGCTGGTCCTCGGGCACACCCCCGGCGCCGGCGGCACGTCGGCCGCTTCGGCCACGATCCCCGACGCGTGCGCCGGGACGGTCTACCGGACGGACCCGGTCGCCGGGCAGTGACCCCGCGCCCGGGGCGGAGTGGCGACCGGTTTACCGTGGTGTGGTGTACCGGTTCCTCCTGACGCCGCGGTGGCTCGGCATCAACCTGCTCGCGCTCGTCGCCGTGCCCGTCTGCATCTGGTTGGGGCTCTGGCAGGTCAGCCGGTACGAACTGCACAGCCATCACAGCGGCGGCAAGCAGGCGGCGGCCTCGTCCGAGCGGGCGCTCCCGGCGGAGCCGCTGCTGGCGAAGCAGGCCCAGGCGGCGGACCAGGGACGCGAGGTGACGGTCCGTGGGGTCTACGACGGGGCGCACCAACTGCTGGTCCCGGACCGCACGGCGGACGGGGGTGTGAAGGGCGCCCGCGGCTACTACGTGCTCACCCCGCTGCGGACGGCGTCCGGGGTGTACGTGCCCGTGGTCCGCGGCTGGGCGCCGGGCCGGGCTCCGGCGACGGCCCCGGCGGCGCCGGGCGGCACGGTGACCGTGACGGCCCGGCTGGAGCTGCCGGAGACCCAGGACTCCGCCCAGGCCATCACCACGGGCTCGCTGCCCCGCGGCCAGCTGGGGATGATCAGCGCGACCACCCTGGTGAACGCCCTGCCGTACCAGGTGTGGAACGGCTGGCTCGCCGCCGACCCGGCGGCGGACGGCCTCCGGCCCGTGGTCCTCACCGCGTCCGCGGACTCCTCCGGCGGCGGCCTCAACCTGCGCGCCGCGCAGAACCTCGGCTACATCGGCGAGTGGTTCGTCTTCGCCGGCTTCGTCGTCTTCATGTGGTTCCGCCTCTTCCGCCGCGAGGTCGAGCAGGCCAGGGACGCGGAACTCGGGCTGGGCTGAGGATCCGTCCCCGGCGCCGCACGAGTGCGGACGTTCCGGCCCGAGGCCGGGTGCACCCCGCCTACACTCCGGCCATGAAGCCGAAGATCCAGCCCAGTGCTCAGGTGGACGCGTCAGCCGAGGTCGGGGAGGACACGACGGTCTGGGACCTCGCCCAGATCCGCGAGAAGGCCCGGCTGGGCCGCAACTGCATCATCGGCCGGGGGGCCTACGTCGGCCCGGGTGTGCGCCTCGGGGACAACGTCAAGCTGCAGAACCACGCCCTGGTCTACGAGCCCGCGGTGCTCGGGAACGGCGTCTTCGTCGGCCCGGCGGCGGTCCTGACGAACGATCACTTCCCGCGCGCGGTCACGCCGGAGGGCCGGCTCAAGCGCGGGGACGACTGGGAGGCCGTGGCCGTGGTCGTCGAGGAGGGCGCGTCACTCGGCGCGCGCTCCGTCTGCGTGGCCCCGGTCCGGGTGGGCCGGTGGGCCCTGGTCGCCGCCGGAGCAGTGGTCACCCGTGACGTGCCGCCGTTCGCGCTGGTGGCAGGGGTCCCCGCGCGCCGCACCGGCTGGGTGGGCCGCGCCGGCGCCCGTCTCCAGGAGACCGACCGCCCCGGGGTGTGGCGGTGCCCGGAGACCGGCGAACTCTACCGGGAGCGCGACGGCCTCCTCGCTGAGAGCTGACTCTCCGTCACCGCCCCTGCCGTCCCGAAGGAACCGTTTCCTGCGAAGTCGCGTCCCTGGTGAGACCCAGGTCGGAGTTCGGGTGAACCGCAGGGGTACCGCGGATTTCCTGTCTACGATCAGGTGTTTCCCAGCAAGTCAGGACGAACGGAACAGGCCCATGACCTCGACCCGCAAGCGCGTGCGGCGCGCGGCAGGACGCACGCTGCGCTCACTCGGGATCGAGCCGCCCTGGACGGTCGGACGGGAGAACGCCCGCCCCGGCACGGACGGCTGGCGGGTGCGGCGTCCGGGACCGGATCGCGCGGTCGAGGGATATGCCGACAGGCTCGCCGTGGACCCGGGCGAGAGCTTCCGGCTGTTCGTCTCGACCACGGCCGCGAGCTTCCGGATCGAGGCCTACCGGATGGGCTGGTACGGCGGCAAGCAGGGCCGACTGGTCTGGCGCTCGGAGGAGGTGCCGGGTCGGCTGCAGCCCGAGGCCAAGGTCGAGGACCCGTACTGGACCGTCGTCGCCCCCTGGGAGCCCAGCACCACGGTCCCGACCCGTGGCTGGCCCGAGGGCTGCTACCTGCTGAAGCTGGTCTCCGCAGAAGGCTTCGAGCGCTGGGTCCCGATCACGGTGCGGTCCCGGTCCACCGCCGGCAAGCTGGTCATGGTCAACGCCACCAGCACCTGGCAGGCCTACAACCGCTGGGGCGGCGGCTGGAACATCTACGGCGGACCGGGCGGCTCCGTCGACGACTACGAGCGGCGGTCCCGCAAGGTCAGCCTGGACCGGCCCTACGACAAGAACGGCTCCTACTTCAACTGGTACGAGCTGCCCCTGCTCTCCCTGGCCGAGCAGCTCGGCCTGCCGCTCGGCTACGCCACCGACCACGACCTGCATGCCCGCCCGGAACTGTTCCGACGCTGCCGCGGGCTCGTCTTCGGCGGCCACGACGAGTACTGGACCTCCGGCATGCGCGAGACCGTGCTGCGGGTCCGCGACTCGGGCGGAAACCTGGCCTTCTTCGGGGCCAACACCGCCTACCGGCACGTCCGCTTCGAGCCGAGCACGCTCGGGCTGGGCGAAGACCGGGTGATGACCTGCTTCAAGCGGGCCGAAGAGGACCCGTTCCTGGAGTCGAACCCGGACGAGGCCACCCAGCAGTGGCGGCTGCCGCCCAACCCCCGCCCGGAGAGCGAGATCTGCGGGGTCCAGTACGAGTCCAACCCCTGCGACGCCCCGTTCGTGGTCACCGAGCCCGACGCCTGGCTGTTCGCAGGCACCGGCGCGGTCAAGGGGTCCAGCTACGGGCGGCTGATCCGGGTCGAGTACGACAAGCTCTTCACCGACGTCCCGGTCCCCCGTCCGATCCAGGTGCTCTCGGACTCGCCGCTCGTGTGCCGGGGGACCTCCACCTACGCCAACTCCTGCTACTACACGTCGCCTTCGGGGGCCGGGGTGTTCAGCACCGGCACTCTGGGCTGGACCCCCGCGCTGCCGCTGGGCGGCTACCGGAAGCAGAACCCGCCGGAGACCTGCCGCTTCACGGAGCAGGTCACCAAGAACGTGCTCCAGGAGTTCGCCAGGGGTCCTGTGGGGCGCCGCCATCCGGCCGTGGACAATTACCAGGAGTACGCCCGGCCGTTCCCGGAGGACATGCCCTACAGCTGGGAGTTCTGATCCGGCTTCCTGACCTGCCGTCAGGACCACGGCACCGCTTAACCAGAAAGGCATGCCCCGTGCGGAGGACCGCGCTTGCCCGCTTCGCCCCAGCCCTCGCGGCCGTCGCCCTGCTCCTCACGGGCTGCACCGCCGGCAGCGGCGGCGGCCAGGACGCCGAGCGCACTGCCACCGGCACGCTCAGCGTCCCGGTGGTGAATGCGCCCTGGACGGTGGCGAAGGAGAACCGCCTGCCCGGCACCACCTCCTGGAAGCTGAGCAACCCCGGTCCCACCGACGCCATCGAGGGATTCGCCGACCAGGTCAGCGTCCTGCCGGGAGAGAGCTTCCGCCTGTACGTGTCCACCACGGCCCCGTCCTTCCGCATCGAAGCGTTCCGGATGGGCTGGTACGGCGGCAAGCAGGGCCGGCTGGTCTGGCGCTCCGGAACGGTGCCGGGCCGGAAGCAGGCGGCGCCGAAGCGCATCCCGGGGATCAACGAGGTCTACGCCCCGTGGAGTCCGACGACGACCGTGCCCACCGCGGGCTGGCCGCAGGGCGACTACCTGCTCAAGCTGGTCTCGGCGCAGGGGCACGACCGCTGGGTGCCGATCACTCTCCGCTCCCCCGGGACCTCAGGCCGCACCGTCTTCATGAACTCGGTGACCACCTGGGCCGCGTACAACAAGTGGGGCGGCGGCTACAACGTCTACGGCGGCGGCTACACCGGCTACAAGGGCGCGGGCGACTACAACCAGCGCTCCCGAAAGGCGAGCTTCGACCGGCCCTATGACAAGAACGGCTCCTACTTCAACTGGTACGAGCTCCCCGCTCTTTCGCTCGCGGAGCAGCTCGGCATCCCGCTCGCCTATGAGACGGACCTCGAACTGTCCACCAGCCCCGGGCTGTTCCAGGGCGCCCGCTCCCTCTTCTTCGCGGGGCACGACGAGTACTGGACGTCCGGGATGCGGGACAACACCCTGCGGATCCGCGGGGCGGGCACCAACATCGCGCTGCTGTCCTCGAACACGGCCTACCGGCACATCCGGCTGGAGAACAGCTCGGTGGGCCGGAACCGGGTGGTGGTGGTCTACAAGAACGCCGCCGAGGACCCGATGACGCTCACCAATCCGGCCGAGGCGACCCAGCAGTGGCGGCTACCTCCCGACCCGCGCCCTGAGAGCTCGCTGACCGGTGTCTACTACGAGTGCAACCCCGTCTACGGCGACTTCGTGGTGACGGATCCCCACGCCTGGATGTTCGCGGGAACCGGCGTGAAGGCGGGCCAGCACTTCCCGGGTCTGGTCAACGTGGAGACGGACCGGCTCACGGCCGGGGTGCCGGTGCCGCGCCCCATCCAGGTGGTGAGCCAGTCCCCGGTGACCTGCCAGATCCCCGGTGCCCCGGTCAAGACCCACTCGAACGCGGCCTACTACACGGTGCCCTCCGGGGCAGGGGTGTTCGCCACGGGGACGATGGGCTGGAGCTGCAGCCTGGGCGGCGCGACCGGCTGCCGAGGCAACTCGGTCAAGGCCAAGCGGGTTCCGGCGGTGTCGGGCGACTTCGCCCGCCTGGTGACCGCGAACGTCCTGCGGGTCTTCCAGCAGGGACCGGCGGGACGCGTCCACCCGGCGGTGGACAACTACCGCCGCTACGTGTCCCCGCCGAGCCGGCTCACCTACACCAACTGAGCTGGGCGGCGCCGGTCCGGTTGCGCTGACGGCCCGTCAGCGTCGACCGATCACGGAGGGCGACGCGGCATCGTGCAGCAGCAGCTTCGGCCTGCCGCTGCCGTCGGCCGGCTGCTCCCAGATGTCGAAGCTGTTCCGGCCGCTGCCGGGCAGGGCGTAGGCCACCGTGTGCAGGTCCAGCCAGTCCGCCTGGTCGTCGGCGCTGCGGGAGTCCGCGAGCGGCGTCTCCTTCATGGTGGCCAGGTCCAGCACGTAAAGCCGCCAGGGGCGGGACTGGTCGTCGGAGACTTTCTTCTTGAAAGCGAGCCGTGTGCCGTCGGGGGAGAGTGAAGGGCACTCGACATTGCTGCGCAGCACGGTCAACGTCCGGGCCGCGAAGTCTCCGCGAACCAGGAAAGTGCCTCCGGAGGAGGGGCTGCCGAGCGTCGCGTAGAAGGTGTTGTCGTCCCGCGCGAAGGAGACGCCCCAGAAGTTGCGGTCGGCCGGCTCGAAGGTGCGCCCGCCGCGCAGGGTCCGGAACTCCTCCAGCGAGGGGACGTAGACGCCGGTGCGGGTGTCCAGCAGGGCGGTGCGGGTGGAGAAGCCGACGGAGGTGTAGGAGTCCCCGTAGACGAACGCGGTCCAGGCAGCCATCCTGCCGTCGGCGGAGAGCCTGGCCCGGCTCGGCAGCCCCGGCACCGGACGGGAGTCGATCTGACGGCCCGCCGCATCGTAGAGGGTGGCGGCCTGGTGGACGATGAGGCCGCCGGACCCGTGCAGGCAGAGCAGCCGCCCTGCCGCGGCGTAGACGCGCTCGCAGGTCTGACGGTCGATCAGGCGGGGTCCCGTGCCGTCGGAGCCGGTCTCTCCCACATGGCCGTAGCCGGAACCGGCACCGGTCTGCTGGAAGACCAGTCGGGGCGAGCCGGGGGTCAGATCCAGGGCATGCGGGCGCGGCGTCGCCCCGCCCCCGACAGCCGTCCGGTCGCGCTGGAGGGCATGAAGGGTGTAGCCAGTGGCCGCCCCGGCGCAGGCCAGGACGAGGAGGACGAAGGCCAGCAGCCGGTACTTCATGCCCATGGCCCCGCAACCGGGTCAGTGGCAGCCGCCTTCCGCCGGACGCCCAGCAGCAGTGCCGCGGCCGCCACGGCCACCAGCAGCGCCACGAGGAAGCCACGTACGGCCGTGACCGGCCCGCAAGCCGCCCAGACGGCGCCGAAGGCGACGGACGAGACGGAGCGGCCGAAGGCCTGGGAGGTCTGCAGAACCGAGAGACCGCTGGTGCGCAGGCGCTCCGGGAGCAGCGGGCCGGCATGGGCCATCAGCACACCGTCCGTCGCTCCGTAGAAGAGGCCGTGCAGCGCGAGGACGGTGATGATCAGTCCCCTGCCTCCCAGTGGTACAGCGCCGGTGAGCAGCAGGTAGGCGAGCGCGAGCAGCAGGTGGCCGGCGATCAGGATGCGACGACGGCCGATCCGGTCGGCGAGCGCCCCCAACGGGACCGCGGAGAGCAGGAAGACCCCCGTCGTGCCCAGCGGCAGCAACGGGAACCACCCGATGGCCAGGTCGGTGCGCTGCTGCAGCGACAGGTAGACGAAGGAGTCGCTGACGGTGGCCAGCCCGAGCAGCAGCGCCGCCAGCGAGGGGCGGCCGAGTACCGGACGGAGCGTCAAGCGCAGTCCGGCGCGCACCGAGACGCCGTCGGGCCGGGCCCGGGTGGCCCGGAACGGGTCCCGGACGAGCAGCAGCAGGGCGGCGACACCGACGACGGCGATACAGAAGCTGACGACGAAGACTGCGTCGTAGGCGGTGCCGCGGTCGGTGGAGAGCAGTCTCATCAGCGCGAAGGCGACCACGGGTCCGATGAAGGCGCCGACCGTGTCCATGGCCCGGTGCAGCCCGAATGCGCGGCCCTGGTGCTCGGGCGCGGTGGACAGGGAGATGAGCGCGTCCCGGGGGGCGGTGCGAATGCCCTTGCCGGCCCGGTCGGCCGCGAGCAGCAGCCCGATACCGGGGACCGAGGCACCGACGAGGGGGAAACCCAGCTTCGTGACGGCGGAGAGGGCGTACCCGGAGGCGGCGACGAGCTTGCGCGCGGTGAAGCGGTCCGCGAGGTAGCCGCCGACCACCCGCAGCAGCGCGGTGGCGCCGGAGTAGAGGCCGTCCAGGAAGCCGAACTGAAGCATGCTCAGGCCGAGCCCCGTGACCAGGTAGACCGGCAGCACCGCGGTGAGCATCTCCGCGGAGACGTCCGTCACCAGGCTCGTCAAGCCCAGGGTGAGGACGGTGCCGGAGACGGCTGCCCGGGGAAGGGAACGTCGGCTCCGCGGCCCCGCGGCTCGGGCCCGGTCGGACGAGCGGGTTTCGGACAGGTACACCGCACGACCTTAGCCGAGGCGTGTCACAGGCCTGTCCGGAGAGTCACAAACGCGTAAGAGATGCTCACAGTTATCGCGCTGATTGTCCGGATGTCGCCTATTTGTTCGCCGTTGTTCACGGCTGGTTCACATTAAAATCCAGCGACCCGCACCCAACCCCGGGCCGCTGGGCTGGACGGAACTGAACGACTTAGGGGACCTCATGGCGGCGCCGATCCTGTCGGTCATCGTGCCGATGTACAACGTCGAGCGGTATCTGGAGGAATGCCTCCAGTCCGTGGCCGATCAGTCGCTCCGGGAACTGGAGTGCATCATGGTCGACGACGGCGCGACCGACGGCACCGCCGACATCGCGCGCGCCTTCGCCGCGAGGGACCCGCGGTTCGTCCTGGTCCAGCAAGCCAACGCCGGACTGGGCGCGGCCCGCAACGCGGGAGTGCGGCACATGCATCCGGACAGCCGCTACCTGGTCTTCCTGGACAGCGACGACATCATCCCGGCCGGGGCCTACCGGAAGATGGCCGAGACGCTCGACAAGACCGGCTCCGACTTCGTCTCCGGCAACGTCTTCCTGCTGGACTCCAACGGCACCCGCCAGTCCCCGATGCACCGTCAGGCGACCACCCGTACGCGGCTGAAGACGCACATCAGCCGCGACCGGATCCTCGTCTACGACCGCCTCGCCCCGAACAAGATGTTCCGGCGCACGTTCTGGGAGAAGCACGGGATGGCCTTCCCCGAGGGCGTGCTCTACGAGGACATCCCGCTCACCCTGCCTGCCCACTTCAACGCGGCCAGCGTGGACGTGCTCCAGGACGTCGTCTACTACTGGCGGCAGCGCGAGGCCGGCGAAGGCAAGTCGATCACCCAGCGGCGCACCGAGCACAACGCGGTGCGTGACCGCATCGCCGCCGTCGACGGCGTCAGCCGCTTCCTCGCCGCGCACGCCGCCACCGATCCGCGCTGGACCGAGTACAAGCGCTGGTACGACGAGTCCGCCCTCAACGGCGACATCAAGATCTTCATCCAGGTGCTGCAGGAGGGCGACGAGACCTTCCGCCAGATCTTCATCGATCGGGCCGCCGACTTCCTCAGCCGGGTGGATCCGGCCACCGTCGCCAAGTTGCCGTCGCTGATGCGGCTCAAGTGGCACCTGATCGGCGCCCGCAAACTGCCGGAGCTGCTGGAGGTGCTGGCTTGGGAGAAGAAGAACGGCGGCAAGGGCATACCCCTGGCCCCCGGCTCCCTGCGCCCGACCGCCGACTACCCCTTCCGCGGTGACCCCTCGGTCGGCGTCCCCAACCACGTCTACCGGCTGGACTCCGAGCTCAAGGTGGTCTCCCGCACCACCAGCACCGGTTGGAACGGCGACCGCTTCGTGGTGGCCGGCCACGCCTACATCTCCGAACTGGATGCCGCCTCCAAGCGCTCCCAGCTCCGCATGGCGATGCTGCGCAACCGCCGCACCAAGCAGACCTCCGTCGTGCCGCTGCGCACCACCTACACGCCCGAGGTCACCTCCCTCTACGGCCGGGAGAACCACAACTACGACTGGTCGGGCTTCGAGCTCGCCATCGACCCCCGCCGCCTGCGGACCAAGGGCAAGTGGGTGGACGGCACTTGGCGGCTGGCCGTGGGCATCGCCGCCACCAAGGGCGCGTTCCGCTACGGCCAGGTCGGCGTGGGCCGCGGCGGCAACGCCGCGCATCCGCGCTACCGCTACGTCGAGGAGAACGTGCGGATCACCCCGCAGTTCCATCAGGGCGGGCTCGAACTGCGGGTGGAGACGGTCCGGGCACGGCTGACCTCCCACCAACTCGACGGCGGCGTGCTGCGCCTGGCCGGCCGCGCCTACCTCGACAGCACGCCCGCGGCCGATGCCGCTGCGGAGCTGGTTCTGGAGCGCCGGGGCGGCGTGACGATCCGACGCCCCGCCCACCTGACCCGAGGCTCGGGCGGGTTGCTTTTCAGTACCGAGGTGCCGCTCGAGCTGCTGGTCAAGAGCCGCACCTCCGAGCTGTCACCGTCGGCCCAGGTCGGCTCCGCCAACGACACCTGGGAAGCCTCCCTGGTCCTCCCCGGTCTGCCCCGCCCGGTGCGCATCGTCATGGACGACGACGTCGCCCCGGCCGCACATCCGATCGACGAGCACTTCGACGTCGAGCACGAGCTGCTGGTCGACCGCAACGGCCCCGGCCACCTGCGGTTGCAGGACCGCCCGGTACAACCGGTGGCCGACACCCTGGCCTGGACCGCCGACGACGCCATCGCCCTGGCCGGACGCTGGGCCGCACGCCGCTCCGCCGGCGCGGAGCTGGTGCTGCGGGCCCGCGGCCACCACGAGGAGCACGTCTTCCCGCTGACGGTCCTGGACGGGCGCTTCGAGGCCCGCATCGCGCCGGCGGCCCTGTCGACCCCGGCCGGCATGCTCCCGCTGCGGGCCGGCTCCTGGGACTTCCGGCTGCGCCACCGCGACGCCGTCAGCGGCGTCCCGGTGGACGTTCCGGTGCGGGTGGCGGCCACGCTGTTCGCGGAGGAGCCGACCCGTGTCATCCGCAAGCGTGCCTATGAGTTGACGCGCCGTCACCTGGACCAGCTGTTCCTCTTCATCGACTCGGAACTTGACCCGCTGGAGCGCGGACCCTACCGCCTCAAGCAGTTGCGCCAGACCTTCTACCAGGAGGAGCGCCGCCGCCCGCTGCGTCAGGCCGTGCTCTACGACGCCTACACCGGGAAGCAGTTCTCCGACAGCCCGCGTGCGGTGCTGGAGGAGCTGCAGCGCCGCGGCGAGCCGCTGGAGCACCTGTGGATCGTCCGCGACCAGCAGGTGGAGCTGCCCGAGGGGGTGACCCCGGTGGCGATGTGGAGCAGGGAGTGGTTCTCCGCCCTGGCCCGCGCCAAGTACGTGATCACCAACGCCCACCTGCCGCACTGGATACGCCGCCGTGAGGGCCAGGTCATCGTCCAGGCCTGGCACGGGACACCGCTGAAGAAGATCGGCTGGGACATCGAGAACGTCACCTTCGACCAGACCGGCTACCTGGAGCGGGTCGCGGAGGAGGCGCAGAGCTGGTCCTTCCTGGTCTCGCCCAACCGGTTCAGCACCCCGATCCTGAAGCGGGCCATGGCCTTCGACGGCGAGATCCTCGAGGCGGGCTACCCGCGCAACGACGTCCTCTACGCCGCCGACCGCGACCGGCGTGCGTCGGAGATCCGGGCCCGTCTCGGCATTCCCGAGGGCCGCAAAGTGATCCTCTACGCACCGACCTGGCGGGACGACAAGTTCTACAGCCCGGGCCGGTTCAAGCTCGACCTGCAGATCGATCTGGACGACGCCCGCACCCGTCTCGGTGACGACTACGCGCTGCTCATCCGGAAGCACCCCAACATCGTCGACAGCGTCCCCGGCGCGGGCGACGGCTTCGTCTTCGACGCCTCCGGCTTCCCGGACATCAACGAGCTGTTCCTGGCGACCGACGTGCTCGTGACGGACTATTCGTCATTGATGTTCGACTTCGCGAACCTCGGCCGCCCGATGCTCTTCTTCACCTACGACCTGGAGCACTACCGGGACAAGTTGCGGGGCTTCTACTTCGACTTCGAGCACGAGGCGCCCGGACCGCTGATCTCCACGTCCGCCGAACTGGTGGACGCGCTGCGGGACATCGACGCCGTCTCCGCCCGCTACACGTCCGAGTACGAGGCCTTCCGCAAGCAGTTCTGCGACCTGGACGACGGCAAGGCCGCGAGCCGCGTGATCGAGCGGATGTTCCAGCTCGGGAACTGACCGGTCCCGTCATCGCCCCCGGAGGGCAGTCCTCCGGGGGCGATGACAGCAGAAGGTCTAGACCAACTCGGTGGGTGATCGCTAGCCTGTCCGCCGTGCGTACCGCCGCCCAGCCGCCCGTCCCGTCCGCTTCCGTCCTCGCCTTCGCCACCGACCTGCTGGACGAGGGGGCGGACGGCTTCTTCGGCAATCTGACCGACCGGGCCGGCGTCGGCGCCGTCACCCTGGCCTCCGTGTACCACGCCGCCCGCGACGTCTTCCCGCACAACCCCCGCCGGGTGCTCCGCTACCTCGAGCCCGGCGCCGCCTACTTCCGCCCGGACGAGGCCAGTTGGGCCGGCCGCCGGCTGCGCCCGGTCGCCGCGCAGGCCATCGGCGACGACGACCCCTTCGCCCTGGCCGCCGCCGAGGCGCACCGCCGCGGCCTGGCGCTGCACGCCTGGACCGTCTTCCTGCACAACGACCGGCTGGGCTTCCAGCACCCGGACTGCTCCCCGGCCAACGCCTTCGGCGACCGCCACCTCACCGAGCTCTGCCCCGCCCACCCGGAGGTGCGCGCGTACGTGCGCACCCTGGTCGCCGAGCACGCCCGCTACGGCGTCGACGCCATCCGCGCCGAGTCGCTGCACTTCCACGGCCTGCGCCACGGCTACCACCACGAGCGCTACTTCGAGCACCTCGGCCCCGACACCGAGGCCCTGCTCGGCATCTGCTTCTGCGTCCACTGCCGCCGCTCGGCCGACGCCCAGGGCGTCCCCGCCGACGAGGTGCGCCGCCGGGTCCAGGAGGAGTTGCGCCGCCGCCTGGCCCACGCCGACTCCGCCGCCGAGCCGTACACCGTGGACGAACTCGGCGACGGCGTGGTCGCCGCCTATGTGGACGCCTCGGCGGCAGCCGTCACCTCGCTCGCGGAGGAGGCGGCCGAGGTCGCCGCCTCCCTGGGCATGCGTCTCAGCTTCATCGACGGCGGCGGCCCGGGCACCGGCTGGCTCTCCGGCATCGACCTGGCCGGCCTGGGCAAGGCCGTGCCGCAGATCGAGACGCTCGGCTACGCCCGCTCCCCCGAGGCGGTGTCCGAGAAGGTCGCCGCCTTCTCCCGGCACGGGATACCGCCGCAGCGGATGTCGGTGATCCTGCGCCCCATGGACGAGGACTGCGACGGACCGGAGAACCTGCGCACCAAGGTCCGCGCGCTGCGCGAACTCGGCGTTCCCGAAGTCGAGTTCTACCACTACGGGCTGATGCGGCTGGATTCCATGGACCGGATCGGCTTCGCCCTGCGCGGCTGAGCCGGTCGGCCCGAGGGCTTCCGAACACCTGCGTGGCTGCACGGCGAGGCTCTGGGAAGGTAGGCTTCCCGTGTGATCTTCAAGCGCATCGGAAACGGGCGGCCGTACCCGGACCACGGCCGGGTGAGCACCCGCGAGTGGGCCGACGTGGCCCCGCGCCCGGTGCGGCTGGACCAGTTGGTCACCACCAAGGGCCAGCTCGACCTGGAGACCCTGCTCGCCGAGGACTCGACCTTCTACGGCGACCTCTTCGCCCACGTCGTCAAGTGGGACGGCGAGCTCTACCTGGAGGACGGGCTGCACCGGGCCGTCCGGGCCGCGCTGCAGCAGCGGCAGGTCCTGCACGCCCGGGTGCTCGAACTGGACTGACACCGGGTCGGCGGCTCCCCGCCGACGGGGGCTGACGGGGCCTCAAGTCACCCGTCCGGCTGCGCTTGTCACCCGGATGATGATCCTTTAGTACGCTCAGCCCGGGCTCGGGAATAGTCTGGCCTGAAGAAACCGCAAGCACGGCCTCGGCGCACAAGGGGGCACCCCGGCGTGAGCATGTTGACTCCCCCCGGCCTCAAGGGAAAGCAGTACCGGATCACCGGAACCGCGTATCCGCGGCTGCGTCGGCCCGGTCAGAAACGCAGGCGCGGACTCAAAGCCATCGGCATCCTGGTCGCCCTCGCCGTGATCGGCGTGGGCACCTTCCAACTCGTCGAGATCTTCGGCGGGGGCAAGAAGAAGAACGTCGCAGCGGGCTGCGCGCACGTCGCAGCGGACGCCGCCGGCTCGGCGGGGGCCTCGGCCTCCGCCTCACCGTCGGCGCTGCCCTCGCCGTCGGCGATCACGGTCAACGTCTACAACGCGACCACCCGCACGGGCCTGGCCGGCAACACGGCCAACCAGCTCAAGGCCCGCGGCTTCAAGATCGGCAAGATCGGCAACGCCCCGGCGACGCTGGACCACAAGGTCACCACCACCGGCGAGATCATCGGCGGCGCCGCGAGCAAGCCCCTGATGACCGTGCTGGGCACGGAGCTCTCGGGCGCGGCCACGCACGTGGACACCCGCAAGGACGCCACGGTGGACCTGGTGATCGGCAACGGCTTCACCGCGCTGCTGACACCGGCCCAGGCCGCCCAGGCCCTCGCGGCGGTGGCCTCCCCGAGCCCGAAGCCGTCATCCTCGGCCGCCTGCAAGTAGGGCCCGCAGGCCCCCTACGGGGCGTGAGGAACTGCGCGAGGACACACCACCCGTGGAGGTCCGTCCCGCACATGGGGTCGGACCTCCCCGGGTGGTGTGTCCTCGCGGTGGGGGCACTCCAACCCGGGAACGAGGGATCCTCGCGCCCCCGAAGGGGCCCTGCGGGCCCCGAGCAGGGGCTAGTCGCCGGCCGTGCCGTAGAGGCGGTCCCCGGCGTCGCCGAGGCCCGGGACGATGTAGCCGTGCTCGTTGAGGTGGTCGTCCACCGCCGCCGTGACCACGGTCACCGGCAGGCCGGCCAGCTCCTTCTCCAGCACCGCGACCCCCTCGGGCGCGGCCAGCAGGCAGATGGCCGTCACGTCGTCCGCTCCGCGCTCGATCAGCAGGCGGATCGCGGCCACCAGCGTCCCGCCGGTCGCCAGC
Organism: Streptacidiphilus monticola; assembly: GCF_042658505.1. NCBI lineage: Bacteria > Bacillati > Actinomycetota > Actinomycetes > Kitasatosporales > Streptomycetaceae > Streptacidiphilus > Streptacidiphilus monticola. The sequence goes on from NZ_JBHSQJ010000049.1 coordinate 61,287, forward strand.
ATCGGGTCGAGCACGTACACCTGACGCCCCGACAGGTCCTCGGGCATCCGGGTCGCGTAGGTGGACGCCTCCAGCGTCTCCTCGTTGCGGACCATGCCGAGGAAGCCGACCTCGGCCGTGGGCAGCAGCCGGGTCATGCCGTCGAGCATGCCGAGGCCGGCCCGGAGGATCGGCACCACCAACGGGCGCGGGTAGGAGAGCTTCACGCCCGTGGTCACCGCGACAGGCGTGGTGATCTCCACCGGCTCGGTCCGGACGTCCCGGGTGGCCTCGTACGCCAGCAGCGTCACCAGCTCGTCCGCGAGGCGGCGGAACGTGGGCGAGTCGGTGCGCTCGTCGCGCAACGTGGTCAGCTTGTGCGCCACCAGGGGGTGGTCCAGGACATGAATCCGCATGCGTCGAGGCTAGCCGAGCAGCGAGCCGCCCTCGACACGCCGCTCCCACCAGCGACGATCGGACGAGCCGTCAGGTGGTGTGCTACGGCGCGGACGGGGAAGGTGGAGGGGACGAACCGCTCAGCGGAGGTGCCGGAGGTGCCCCATGCCGAAGCAGCAGCCCAGCGACGACGAACCCGTAGAGGATCCGGTCGAGCGCCGCAGGCGCCGCGCGGTGTTCCTGCGCGAGCTGGCCGAGGCACGTGAACTGCGCGAACGCGTCCACCCCCGGCGCACCAAGGTCCAGCGGCTGCGGCAGGCCGCACGGATGCGCACCTTCCGGTACTGACCTTCCGCTGCTGACACGACGTCAGCCACCGACAGCCCCGTCACCCGCACGTTCTCGAACAGCCCGACACGACCAGGGAAGACGCGCGCCCGAACACTCCCCGGAGCGCGCTGCTATCTGTCACGATGCCGATGGGGCGTTCGCACCTGGACACCCTGGACCGGGGGCCGGTCCTGTGGCCAATGACCTGGGAGAGTCGCTGGTGGCGTACTTCGCTGCATTGCTTGCTCGCACCGAGGACGGGTGGGACGTGAGCGAGACCGATCTCGACGACGTCGAAACCCTCGCCGACCTGGCCGACCTGGCACGTGAGGCCGCGGTGGACGAGGAGCCCGTGCTGGTCTTCCTCGAGCAGGAGGACGCATGGTTCGCCGTCGTCCGCGTGGACGGCGAGGAGGACCCGCGCATCTTCGTCTCGGACGCTGCGGCGGCCAACCGCAGCGCCTACGGCGAGATCGTGCTGACCGACGAACTGCTCGGCGTCGACGCCGACGACCTCGACGACCTGGACCACCTGGTGGTGGACCTGGACGACGAGGACGCCGAGTCGGAGACGGACGAGGAGGAGGACGACGACGCCCGCGCCGACGCGGACGGAGTCCCGAACGGACCGCTGGGGGACGCCGGACTCCTGATGGAGTTCGGCTTCGGCGCAAAGGAGTTGATGGACCTCGCCGGGGAGGGGTCCACCGGCGACGCGCTGTCGGAGATCGCCGAGGCCCTGGGCTGCGGCGAGGTCCTCGAAGCGGTCCGCTGAACCCATCCGGTAAGACTGGGGGCATGCGCCCCGACCCTGTTCGTGACAAGTGGCACCCGGCCATGCGCCTCGCCCTCGCCGAAGCCGCCCTCGCCCCGGCGACCGGCGACGTCCCGGTGGGGGCGATCGTGCTGGGCCCCGACGGCGCGGTCATCGGCCGGGGCCACAACGAGCGCGAGGCGGTGGGAGATCCGACCGCCCACGCGGAGGTCGTCGCGATCCGCGCGGCGGCTGCCGCGCTCCAGGCGGCCTCCGCCGCGGGCGTCGGCGGGCGCCGCGAGGGGGAGTGGCGGCTCTCCGACTGCACGCTCGTGGTCACCCTGGAGCCCTGCACCATGTGCGCGGGCGCGATCGTGCTGTCCCGGCTCGCCCGCGTCGTCTACGGCGCCCACGACGAGAAGGCCGGCGCCGCCGGCTCCCTCTGGGACGTGATCCGCGACCGCCGCCTCAACCACCGCCCCGAGGTCGTCCCCGGCGTCCTCGCGGACGAGTGCGCGGACCTCCTGCTCTCCTTCTTCGACGGCCACCGGCTGCTGACGGAGTGACGCCCGCCCCTGTTCCCCTGGTGGGGCCGCCCGCCAAGTGGTTAGGACCAGCTCTGGGCATCCGGTAAGGTATCCCCCGGTAGCGTGTCCGAGCGGCCAAAGGAGCACGCCTCGAAAGCGTGTGTGGGGGCAACTCCACCGTGGGTTCGAATCCCACCGCTACCGCTCTGAGCAGCACAAACGGAAGGCCCCGCCCTGCACGGTCGGGGCCTTCCGTCGTAGCGGTCTCGATTCCGGTCCCAGACGTGGTCCGAACCGCAGCCCCACGAGGGGCTGGCGGAGGAGGGCGGCGCCGGGCACCCTGAACGGGTGCGGTTGCCGGGCGCGGTCGAGAAGGCGGAGACCGTGGAGGTGGTCCGCATCCATGACTACGAGCGGGTCGGCCTCCGCGATGTCGTGCGCGGTGAGGTCATCGCCCGCTGGGGAGCCGCTGAGATCGGCGCGTTCCGGACCGTGATCGCGCAGGTCCCGGAGAGCGCCATGTTCCTGTGCTTCGAGCCCGGGTGGGGCGTCCGCGTGCATGGAGCGGCGGGGTTCCTCTTCGAGGCCGCCTTCTGCTTCAACTGCGACCGCGTGCGCTGGTGGGGCCCGCGGATACCGTCCGAGGACTGGGGGAGCACGTTCAAGGCCGACAGCCCTGCGGGGCAGCAGCTGCTGGGCCTGTTCCGGGCATGCCTGCCCGCCGGGGCCGAGCCGCCCGGAGTGGAGTGACGGAGAGCAGCGGGCCGGACGCGGCAGGAACGGCTCGGCTGACGCGCGGGGCGGGCGGCCGGCGCCGAGCCGCGCCCGGGCGTTCCCCTCGCACAGGCGTTCCGGGCGCTCACCCGCCGCACGTCCGTGCGGCTGGGGGCAGGCGCATACGGGGGCTTCGAGCGAGGTAGATCTGACCTCGAAGGCGCGGTGCACCGTACCGGAACGGTCCAGGCACCGCATGGCCTGTCTGTCCGCGGCCGGATTCACGACGAAGAAGTGCGAGTTCAGCTTGCCCGTCCCAGCCAAGCACTCCATGGCCACCGACGACTCCCACCACTCCCCCCGCGGGGACCTCCGAGACATCCCCTACGGACCCAGCGGCATCGGCACGTCCGGACTGCGCATACCCGGCCTGCCGGTTCCGGAGCCCCCAGGCGGGCGGACCGGCGTCGCCGGCCGGCCCGTGCAGCCGGACCCCGAGGACGCACCGCGAGCAGGGGCAGCACATGAAACACGGGAAGCCCCTGACGCTCCCGCCGCCGAGGGACGCAGCACGCCCCCGGGAGAGATCCCGGTCCGTCCGATCCCGGGGCTGCACTACCGTCCCGCGGTGCGGCCCGATCCCGCCCTCGTCGCCGAGGTCGACCGGCGCACCGAGGAGTGGGCGCGGACCCTCGACCTGGTACCGCCCGAGTGGGAGGACCAGTTCGCGGGCTTCGGCTTCGGCCGGTCCGTCTGCCTCTCCCACCCCGACCACGCCGACGTCGAACGGCTCGTCGTCGCCGCCCGGTTGCTCGTGGCCGAGAACGCGGTGGACGACGAGTATTGCGAGGACCACGGCGGCTCGCCCGAAGGGCTGGGCGCGCGGCTGGGGTTGGCCCACTCCGCGCTCGACCCGCTGCACTCCACCCCCGAGTACGAAGCCCACTGGCGCGAGGGCATGGCGGCCGACGGGCCGCTGCGCGCCTACCGTTCGGCCATCGAGCTCGCGCTGCCCTGGGCCGCACCGGCCCAGGGCGACCGGCTCCGGCACGATCTGGCCCGGCTCCACCTCGGGTACCTCAACGAGGCCGCCTGGAGCCTGGACCAGGTCACCCCTCCCGTCTGGGAGTACCTGGTGATGCGTCAGTTCAACAACTTCCGTCCCTGTCTGACGCTCAACGACCTGGTCGCGGGCTACGAACTCCCGGCCCACGTCCAGGCGTTGCCCGCGCTCCAGCGGATCACCGCGCTCGGCGGCAACGCCGCCACCCTCGTCAACGACCTCTACTCGTACACCAAGGAGCAACGCTCCCCGCGCCCCCACCTCAACCTGCCCACCGTGCTCGCCCGGCGGGACGGGCTGTCCGAACGCGACGCCTTCCTCAGGGCCGTCGAGATCCACAACGAGATCATGCGCCGCTTCGAGACCGAGAGCGAGCACCTGCGGGCCCAGTTCCCGGACCCGGTGCTCGCCCGCTACCTGGCCGGCCTGGCCGCCTGGGTGGCCGGCAACCACGAGTGGCACGCCAGCAACACCTTCCGCTACACCCTGCCCGACTTCTGGTCCCAGGAGGAGACTGCATGACCACGTCGATCAGCCCCTACCAGAACGACATCGCCCGCTACTGGAACGAGGAGGAGCGGCCGGTCAACCTCCGTCTCGGAGACGTGGACGGGCTCTACCACCACCACTACGGAGTGGGCGACGTCGACTGGACGGTGCTGGACCGACCCGCGGCGGAGCGGGACCAGGCGATCATCGACGAACTGCACCGCCTGGAGACCGCGCAGGCGGAGGTGCTGCTCGGCGCGCTCGGCTACGTCGGCGCCGAGGACCGGATCCTCGACGCCGGCTGCGGTCGCGGCGGGACCTCGATCCTGGCCAACGCCCGCTTCGGCTGCCACGTGGACGGCATCACGCTCTCCAGCAAGCAGGCCGCGTTCGCCAACGAGCAGGCACGCCGGCGCGGAGTGGCCGACCGGGTCTCCTTCCACGTCGGCAACATGCTGGACACCGGCTTCACGGCCGGGGCCTACCAGGCGGTCTGGAACAACGAGTCCACCATGTACGTGGACCTGATGGACCTGTTCGCCGCACACTCCCGGCTGCTGAAGCGCGGCGGCCGCTACGTCACCATCACCGGCTGCTACAACGAGGTCTACGGCCAGCCGAGCAAGGCCGTGTCCACCATCAACGCCCACTACGAGTGCAACATCCACGGCCGCAGCGAGTACTTCCGCGCCCTGGCCGCCAACCGCCTGGTGCCGGTGGAGGTGCGGGACCTGACGCCGCTCACCATCCCCTACTGGGAGCTGCGGTCGAAGTCCTCGGTCGCCACCGGCATCGAAGAACCGTTCCTCTCCTCCTACCGGGACGGCTCCTTCCAGTACCTGCTGATCGCCGCCGACCGCATCTGATCCCCCGTCACGGCCGGGCGGTCCCGCCCGGCAACCCCCGCCGCACCGTCCCGGTCCGCCGGGGCGGTGCGGCCGCGCGCGTCCGGGGCCGGCCCCGGCGCCGACGTCGCCGAAACGCGCACGACTCGGAGCCGCCCCCGCGCCTAGGGTGCCGGGCATGACTGATTCCACCGTGCCCCCGCGGCTCACCCGGCTCGACTTCCACGGCCCGCTCTCCGACCGGCGCGCCGCCCGCATCGTCGAGCGGCTGGCCCGTACCGGTCCCCGCACGGTCCTGGACATCGGGTGCGGCTGGGGCGAGTTGATGCTGCGTCTGCTGGCGGCCGTGCCGGAGGCCCGGGGCGTCGGCCTGGACGTCAAGGAGGAGGACCTGGCCCGGGGGCGGGCCAACGCGCGGCAGCGGGGACTCGCCGAGCGGGTGGAGTTCGTCGCGGAGTCGGCGGTGGGCACCGCACGCGGCCGCGCCGACGTCGTGCTCTGCCTGAGCGCCAGCCACGCGCTGAGCGAGGCGGAGCCGCCCGAGCACACCGCGGTCGCGCTCAAGGAGCTGCACGCCCTGGTGAACCCGGGCGGCCGGGTGCTGCTCGCCGAAGGCTTCTGGGAGCGTCCGCCCACCGACGAGGAGTTGGGCCACATGTGGCCGGGCGCCTCCGCGGCCGAGCTGCACGACCTGGCCGGCCTGACGGATCTGGCCGTCGCGGCCGGCTTCCGCACGTCCTGGATCGAGACGGCGAGCCCCGAGGAGTGGGAGGAGTTCGAGTCGGGCTACCAGTCCGATGTGGAGGAGTGGCTGGCCGCCCACCCCGGGCATCCGCTGGCCGAGGAGACGCGGGCGCGCCTGGACGGTCATCGCAGCAGCTGGCTGCGCGGTTACCGCGGCGTGATGGGGATCGCCTATCTGACGCTGGTGCCGATGAACTGACAGCCCCTCAGCGGCGCCGAGGGTCGTCGACTCCGAGGACGGCCCGGAGATGGGGGAGCAGCGCGTGGGGGGACGTGCCGCTCCCCCGGGCGGAGCCCCACAACCCGCCGCGCGGTCCGCGGGCGGACGCGCAGGCCGGTCCCACAGCGGGGGCTCCGGCTCCACGTACCGGGGGGTTCCTGCCAGACCGTACCCGGTACGTCTTCCACCCTGCCGGTTCCCCGCCGCCTGCGCCGCGGGCCTCCGTCCCGTCTTCGCGGGACCTTGGTCCCACGTCGCTCACACGTCCCTGACAGGGGTGGAACGGGCTAGGCTTTCGGCCATTGGAGTGAGGCACCACAGGGGAGGGGGCGGCCGGGGATGGGGCAGGCGAAGAAGATCGCCACATATGCATTGGTGATCTTCGTGCTCTACACGATCATCACGCAGCCGGCCCGGGCGGCGCAGCTGGTCCAGGACGGCTTCACCGGGATCTCCACGGCCGCCAAGGCCTTCGGCACCTTCATGACCAACCTGGTCAAGTAGTGCCGGACGGGACTCGGTAGCCTCGGGGCACCCGTCACCGGACGCACCCGAGGAGCCGCGCCATGATCCGCCACCTGGTCCTGTTCAAGCTGAACGAGGGCGTCGCCAAGGACGACCCGCGCGCGCTCGAGGGCGCCGCGATGTTCGAAGCCCTGGGCGGCAAGATCGAGCAGCTCCGCGAGTGGCAGTGCGGCTGGAACGTCTCGCCCCGCGACAACGCGTACGACTTCGCGATCAACAGCCTGGTCGAGGACGAGGCCGGACTGACGGGCTACGCCACCCACCCGGACCACCTGGCCGCCGTCGACCACTGGCGCTCCATCGCCACCTGGGTGATCGCCGACTTCCACGTCTGAGCTGCGGCGAAAGGCTTCTGACGACTCGTCCGATCGGACGACCGGCGACCAACACCCCTGTTTTGGTCCTTGCCGACCAGCGCCCCTCTTGTGATGCTATGACCGGTTTGCCGGAATAGCCGGTCGCGCACAGGAACGCAAGGTATCGAGGGGGTGGCATGGTCGTGAAGCAGGCCCCAGGGGGCGCACAGGAAGACCCCGCGCCCCCCGTCGCTCCTCCCGAGCAGGCGCTGCCGGAGCAGACGCCGCCGTCGACCGAGGGCTCACGGGTCGACGTACGGGCGCTGACCCGGGTCCTGTTCGAACGGCTCACGGAGCTCCCGCCCGGCACCCCGGAGCACGAGCGGGTCAGGGACGCGCTGATCGAGATCAACCTCCCGCTGGTCCGCTACGCGGCCGCCCGCTTCCGCGGCCGCAACGAGCCGATGGAGGACGTGGTGCAGGTCGGCACCATCGGCCTGATCAACGCCATCGACCGCTTCGACCTGTCCCGAGGCGTCCAGTTCCCCACCTACGCGCTGCCGACGATCCTCGGCGAGATCAAGCGCTACTTCCGCGACAACGTCCGCACCATGCACGTGCCGCGCCGGCTGCAGGAGCTGTGGGTCCAGGTCAGCGGTGCGATGGAGGAGCTGACGGTCACCCACGGCCGCCAGCCCCGGGTCCCGGAGATCGCCGCCTGCCTGCGCATCCCGGAGGAGGACGTGCGCGCCTGCCTGGACGCCGGCCGCGCCTACAACGCCACCTCGCTGGAGGCCGCGCAGGAGCACGAGGGCGGACTTGCCCTGCTGGACCGCCTCGGGTACGAGGACAGCGCGCTCACCCATGTGGAGCATCGCGACATGGTGCGCCACCTCCTCGTGCAACTGCCGGACCGGGAGCGCCAGATCGTGATGCTGCGATTCTTCGGCAACCTCACCCAGTCGCAGATCTCGACCGAGCTGGGGATGTCCCAGATGCACGTCTCACGCCTGCTGGCCAGGATCTTCGCCAGGCTGCGGAGCGGCAACTCCTGGGAGAACTGAGCCGGCTGACGCGACGTCAGCAGCGCTTACTCCAGTCATACAAGAGGATCAGTCTGCCCAAAGCGCCTGGTGTTGAACCGGGTTACCACTGCGTGACAACTGGCGCTGTTCGGGTTTGGCCCCGCCTCCGGACCGGTATTCCCCTCGTGTCACGGCTCATCGCCATGTCGACACATCAACTGCACAGATGCACCGCCAGCACCGGCAGAGCAGGTCAGATCAGAAGGGGGTAGCGTGTCCGACGCTCTCGTCCGCAGCATCCCGGTTCTCCCCGCCCCGCGTCAGGCCGAGGGGGCTGAGCCGCTCGACACGCGGACGCTCTCCCGCTCCCTCTTCCTCCGCTTCGCCGCGCTGGAGGCGAACCACCCGGACCGCGCCTACGTCCGCAACACGCTGATCGAGCTCAACCTCCCGCTGGTCCGCTACGCGGCGGCCCGCTTCCGCAGCCGCAACGAGCCGATGGAGGACATCGTCCAGGTCGGCACGATCGGCCTGATCAAGGCCATCGACCGGTTCGACCACAGCCGGGGCGTCGAGTTCCCGACGTTCGCGATGCCGACGATCATCGGCGAGATCAAACGCTTCTTCCGCGACACCAGTTGGTCGGTGCGGGTCCCGCGCCGTCTGCAGGAGCTGCGCCTGGCGCTGACCAAGGCGAGCGACGAGCTGTCCCAGCGGCTGGACCGCTCACCCACCGTGGCCGAGCTCGCGGAGTACCTCGGCGTCACCGAGGAGGACGTCGTCGAGGGCCTGGCGGTGGGGAACGCGTACACGGCGTCTTCCCTGGACAGCAACCCCTCCGAGGAGGACAGCGAGGGGCCCCTGGCGGACCGGATCGGCTACGAGGACGCCGGGATGGAGGGGGTCGAGTACCGCGAGTCCCTGAAGCCCCTGCTGGCCAAGCTGCCGGCGCGGGAGCGCCGGATCATCATGCTGAGGTTCTTCCAGAACATGACGCAGAGCCAGATCGGCGAGGAGGTCGGCATCAGCCAGATGCACGTGAGCCGCCTCCTCACCCGCACCCTCGCCCAACTCCGCCACGGCCTGACCTCCGACAGCTAGCCCCGCCAGGGGCGCGCGGCTGCAGACATGTGCGGCTCCGCCGCGTGGGCGCGAGCAACACATGTCCGCAGCCGCGCGCCCCCGAAGGGGTCCCCTAATGCAGGAGGTTCTTCCTGACGGCTTCGAGCGTGGCCTCGTCCAGGCCCAGGCCCTGTTCGAGGAAGGCGTCGAAGGAGGGCCAGCCGTCGGCCACCGCCTCGAACGCCGCGTCCAGATAGGCGCGTTCCACGCGCAGAATCGGGCGCATGAGTTCGGGCTCCCGCATCATGCCCCGGGTCCCCAGCAGGTCCAGGATCCGGGCGTGCAGTGCCGCCGCGCGCTCGTTCGTCAGCAGGTAGTCGGCGTAGACCGTGTCCCGGTCCGCGCCCAGCGCGGTCAGCAGGACCGCCGCCGTCCAGCCCGTGCGGTCCTTGCCCGCCGTGCAGTGGAAGTAGACCGGGCTCGCGGCAGGATCCGCGAACTGCCGGACCGTTTCCGCGAACTGGGCCCGGATCGTCGCGTCGGTGACGAACCAGCGGTACATCTCGACCATGATCCGCTCGCCCGCCCCGTTGCCCAGCAGGGCGTGCTGCACCGCCGGGTCCGCCCCGGCGAGGGCGTCGCGCAGCTCGATGTAGATGTCGTGGTCCGGCGAGTAGACCGGGCGGCGCACCAGGCCCGCGCCCGCGGGCAGGCGGTCCTCGCCGTTCTCCTGGACCTCGTTGAGTCCGCGCAGGTCCACCACGGTCCGCACGCCCAGTGCGGCCAGCAGCTCCAGGTCGCCGTCGGTGGCGCGGTGCAGCGAATCACCGCGCAGCGCGCGGCCCGCGCGCACGCTGCGGCCGTCCGCGACGCGGTAGCCGCCCAGGTCGCGGGCGTTCACGGCACCACTCAGGCCGAGGCTCCGGCCACCCCCCGGTTCCGCTGCCTCAGCCATCGCGGTGCCGCTCCTTCGCCTCGCCCTACTTGACCGCCAGGATCACGACGCCGACCAGGACGGCCAGGGCCACGACCACGCCAAGGGCGATCATGCCAGTCCGCCGGGTCTCGTTGGGCATGGCAGCGGTCACAGCCTGCTGCTTGGGCTCGTCCACGAAGGCCTTGAACATCTGCGTGCTCGCGGACGTGTCGTCGTACTGCGGGGCCTGCGGGTAGGCCTCTCCCTGCGGGTAGGCGCCGGCCTGCTGGTACTGACCGCCCTGCGGGTACTGCTGGTACTGGGGGGTCTGCGGGTACTGGGGGGTCTGCGGGTACTGGGGGGCGCTGGGCTGCTGCTGGTAGTTCGCCATGTCGCCAGACTCTAGCCAACCGGACGGGACGAAAGAGTGTGCCCCTTGTAGCAGTCCTGTCACACAGCCGGGGAATCGCTCCGCGGGTGATCACGTTGGACCGGGGTATGACTCGTGTTCCTCTCGGCAGTTCGGACCTCCAGGTCTTCCCCCTCTCCCTGGGCGGCAACGTCTTCGGCTGGACGGCGGACGAGGCGGCGTCCTTCGCCGTGCTCGACGCGTACCTGGCCGGCGGCGGCAACTTCGTGGACACCGCCGACGTCTACTCCGCCTGGGCGCCCGGGCACACCGGCGGTGAGTCGGAGGGCGTGCTCGGCGCCTGGCTCGCCTCGCGCAAGCCCGCGGACTTCGTCGTCGCCACCAAGGTCGGCGCGCACCCCCAGTTCAAGGGGCTCAAGGCGGAGACCATCCGCGCCGGCGCCGAAGCCTCCCTCAAGCGCCTCGGCGTCGAGACGATCGACCTGTACTACACCCATTTCGACGACGAGTCGGTCCCGGTCGAGGAGATCGTGACCGCCCTGGACGAGCTGGTCCGTGCCGGCAAGGTGCGGCAGGTCGCGGCGTCGAACATCTCCCCCGAGCGGCTGCGCGCCTCGCTGGAGTTCGCCCGGCGCGAGGGCCTGGCCGAGTACGTGGCGCTGCAGCCGCACTACAACCTGGTCTCCCGCGACACCTACGAGGGCGAACTCGCTGACGTGGTCGCGCACTTCGGCCTGTCCGCGGTCCCCTACTACGGTCTCGCCGCCGGCTTCCTGACGGGCAAGTACCGTCCGGGCGCCACCGTGGACAGCGTGCGTGCCGGGGGCGCCGGCAAGTACCTGGAGAGCGAGCGCGGCCCGAAGGTGCTCGAGGCGCTGGACAAGGTCGCGGCAGCCCACGACGCGCAGGTCGCGAGCGTGGCCCTCGCGTGGCTTCGGGCGCAGCCCACCGTCGCCGCGCCGATCGCCTCGGCGCGCACCCCCGAGCAGCTCCCCGCGCTCCTGGCCTCGGTGGAACTCACGCTCACCGAGGACGAGTTGTCGCTGCTGAACGAGGCGTCCGCCTGAGTCGGCCCACCGTCCGGCCACTGACGCCGGAGGCCCTGGTCGCGGAGCTGGCCGAGCGGATCGACGCCGCCGCCGGCTCCGCGGCCTCGCCGTGGCTGCGGGTCGCCGTGGACGGTGCGCCCGCCGCCGGGACGGACGTCCTGGCGGACGCCCTGGTGGAGCCGCTGCGGCTGCGCGGCCGGCCGGTGCAGCGGGTCCGCGCCGTGGACTTCCTGCGCCCGAGCTCGCTGCGGTTCGAGTTCGGCCGTCAGGACGTCGAGGCGTACTACGAGCGATGGCTGGACGTGGGCGCGCTGTTCCGCGAGGTCTTCGACCCCACCGAGGCGGACGGCAGCGGGCAGGTGCTGCCGTCCCTCTGGGATGCGGAGCGCGACCGCGCGACCCGTGCCCGGCCGGTGCCGCTGGCCCCCGGCGGGGTGGTCCTGCTGGACGGCCCGCTGCTGCTGAACCGCTGGTTCCCGCTGGACCTGAGCGTGCATCTCCGGCTCACCCCGGGGGCGCTGGCCCGCCGCACACCGCCGGGGGAGCAGTGGACGCTGCCCGCCTTCGCCCGCTACGCGGAGGAGGTCCAGCCCGAACTGGCCGCAGATGTGACGGTGCGGGCCGACGATCCCCGTCGGCCCGCACTCGTCGTCAGCTGACCTGCGCCGGCTACTGCTTGGGCAGCACCGCGACCGGCACCTGGGCGGTGCAGAACGCGCACCGGGTGGCCTGGGCCGGGATGCTGCTCAGGCACTCCGGGCAGTCCTTCTTCGGCGCCGACGGCTCGGCGGCCGGGGTGAATCGGGCGTGCAGCTTGTTCACCGGGAGCACCACGCAGAAGTAGACCACCGCGGCGATCAGCACGAAGCTGATCGCGGCGGCGACCAGCGTGCCGTAGGGGAAGGTGACGTGGTTGACCGTGAAACTCTTCTTGCTGTAGTCGCCCGTCGACTTGGTGATCAGGCCCACGATCGGCGTCAGGAAGGCCGTCACGAACCCGTTCACCACTGCGGTGAAGGCCGCGCCGATGACGATACCGACGGCCAGGTCGACGACGTTGCCGCGCAGCAGGAAGCTACGGAAGCCCTTCATTGCCCATCCCGATTCTTGTCCGATTTGTGGCTGTGGTCCCTACTCGGAAGCGGACACGCTACCACCCTTGGACGCCCGTTCGGCCGCCTGCGCCTGAACGCCGGACATCCGGCGCAGCGGTACCTCGGGGATGGTCAGCATCAGCGCGAACGCCACCGCCGAGATGCCCGCGGCGCTGAGGAAGACCAGGTGCATCGAGTCCGCGAAGCCCATCTTGAACGGGGCCGCCAGCACCGGGTCCAGCTTCTGGATGAAGGACGAGTCGCTCAGCACCGACTTCGAGCTGCTGCCTCCGAGCGCGTTCGGGTGGGCGTGAAGTGCCTGCTGGAACGCGGGAGTTGTCTGCACCTTGTGGAAGGCGGAGAGGATCCGGTCGCCCACCGTGCTGAACAGCACCGAGAGGAAGACCGCGGTGCCGGCCGTCGCGCCGAGCTGCCGGAAGAACGTGGACGAGGCCGTGGCCGTACCCATGTCCCGTGCGGGGACGGCGTTCTGCACCGCCAGCGTCAGCGTCTGCATGGTGAAGCCGAGGCCGATGCCCAGCAGCGCCATGAAGCCCATGGTCTCGCCGAGCGGAGTGTCCCACTGCACCTCGAAGTAGAAGAGCAGCATCGCCACGCACATCAGCGCGGTGCCGATGACCGGGAAGATCTTGTAGCGGCCGGTGCGCGAGGTGGTCTGGCCGGTGGCGATCGCGGCCGCCATCAGACCCGCCATCAGCGGCAGCATCATCAGGCCGGACTTGGTGGGGCTGGCGCCCTTCACGATCTGGAGGTACTGCGGGATCATCATCATCCCGCCGAACATCGCCATGCCCACCAGCACCGAGAGGATGCTGGTGCGGCTGAACACGTTGTTGGAGAACAGCCGCATCGGGATCAGCGCGTCGTCGCCCATCCGCCGCTCGACGAACACCCAGGCCGTGCAGCCCAGCACGCCGACGAAGTAGCAGGCGAAGGCCCGGCCGGAGGTCCAGCCCCAGTCGCGGCCCTGCTCGGCGACCAGCAGCAGCGGCACCACGCCGATGATGATGGTGGCCGCGCCCCACCAGTCGATGCGGTGGTCGTGCCGGGTGTGCGGGACGTTCAGCACCTTGGCGACGACGGCGAGGGCGACGATGCCGATCGGCACATTGACCAGGAAGACCCAGCGCCAGCCGGCGATGCCCAGCAGCGTGTCCTGCCCGGCGAGGAAACCGCCGACCAGCGGCCCGGCCACGCTGGAGGTGGCGAACACGGCCAGGATGTAGCCCTGGTACCGGGCCCGCTCCCGGGGCGGCACGATGTCGCCGATGATCGCCAGGGCCAGCGCCATCAGACCGCCGGCGCCGACGCCCTGGAAGGCGCGGAAGGCGGCCAGCTCCACCATCGAGGTGGAGAAGGTACAGGCGAAGGAGCCGACCACGAAGATGCTGATGGCCGCCAGGAAGAAGGGCTTGCGGCCGTAGATGTCGGAGAGCTTGCCGTAGAGCGGCGTGGCGATGGTCGAGGTGATCAGGTACGCCGTCGTCGTCCACGCCTGCTGGCTCAGCCCGTGCAGGTCGTCTGCGATGGTGCGGATGGCGGTGCTGACGATGGTCTGGTCGAGCGACGCCAGGAACATGCCCAGCATCAGGCCGCTGAGGATGGTCAGGATCTGACGGTGGGTCAGCCCGCCTGGACCGGATATCGGTGCGGTGGCGGGCGGGGTGGTCTTGCTCTGGCTGCTCACTGGGCCGCTCCGAGAGTCTGGTTCTGTACGGGGAGTTGGGGCACCGCGGCCCGGGCGTGGTACTCGGCGAAGTCGTCGTTGAGGCGGGTCAGCAGCCGGACCAGCTCATGGCGCTCGTCCTCCGGCCAGGAGCCGAGCACCTCGGCCATCTGCCGGTTTCGTTCGGCCCGGTACTGGGCGAAGGCGTCCTGACCCGCCTCCGTCGCGATCAGCAGGGCGCCGCGGCGGTCGTCGGGGTCCGGGCGGCGGGCCACCAGACCGCGCTCGACCAGGCAGCGCACCTGGCGGCTGACGGTGGACAGGTCGAGGAAGGTCTCCGCGGCGAGGTCGGTGGCGCGCCGCGGTCCCTGCCGCACCAGGCGCGCGAGCAGCAGCCGGTCGCCGCCGTTCTCGTCCCGCATGCGCTGCTTCCAGGCGCCCACGAGGCGCATGAAACGCGCCATCTCCTCGCCGAGGGCGGCCGCGTCGGCGAGCGTCTCCCCGTCCGTGGCGGGCCGGGTCGCGCTTCCGGCCGCGTGGCCGCCGTCTCCCGGGGCCTCCTCGGGTGTGGCTCTCATGGCCGTTCCCCCTTACTTGCTTGCTTCCAGCAAGTAATTGTAGTCCGAACAAACGGAGGGGCCCGGCCGCCGTCTCCGNNCTCCGACGCCCGGGCACCGCCGTCCCCGTTCCCCCGCTCGTTCCCCCGTTTGCCCCTCGTCGGCCCCTGTGCCGGTGCAGGCCGACTTGGTGCAGGCCGGCGGGTCAGCCCTTGACGACCTGCAGGTCCTTGCTCACGCCCCAGCTGATGTAGCGTCCGGTGGCGCCACCGTCCACGAACAGCGTCAGCTTGCCGGCCGTGCCGACCTTGCCGACGACCCGGACCCGCAGCTTGTAGCTGAGGGTGGCGCCGTTGGCCCAGGTGGTCGGGTGCGCCAGCGTGGAGTCCTTGACCGGGACCCAGGCGTGCCCGTTCCACAGGTCGTAGTCGATGGTCGCGTCCGAGCCCGGGCCGGGGGTGTTCTCGCCGTAGCCGAGCGCCTCGTAGCTGCTCCTGATCGCGGCGCCGGTGCGGTTGGTGAGGGTCAGCGTCTCGTACACCGGAGCGGAGGCCTTGAGCGTGGTGCCACCGGTCAGCTTGGCCACGACCGGACCGCCGTTGCGCCCGCTGCCCGCCTGGAAGTTGGCCATCCCCGAGGCGTAGTGGTTCGCGTCGTCGTGCGCGCCCGCGAAGAGGTAGTACCGGCTGTCGTTCACCGGCCAGCTCTTGTTCAGGCCGACGGTGATCTTCCAGGTGTAGCTGGTGTGCGCGGGCAGCGTGAAGTAGCTGCCCCACTCCTGGCCCTTCGGGTAGAAGGAGCCGATCATGCCGCCGTCCTCGCCGCCGAACTGGAAGGCGGTCTTCGGCGCGTGCACCGGTGCGATGGAGAAGCGCACGTCGTTGCCGTTGAGCGCGATCGCGCCCTTGGCGCTTCCGCCCAGGTCGCCGGAGACCTTCTCGGCCTTGCCGGTGTTGTTGGTGACCTTGAAGAGGAAGGTGCGGCTGACCCCGCCCGGGTACAGCACCGAGGCGCTGGGCTTGCCGAGCGTCACGGTGAACGGCTTGACGGCCGCCTGCGCGGCGGCCCCCGGCAGCGCGGCGACCGCGCCCAGCGCGACAGCGGCAACGGCGGATGCGGCAACTGCCTTGCGACGAACGGACATTGGTGATCCCCCCAGAACGTGCGGGCCGACTTTCGGCGATGAGAAGATCCTTACAGCCGATCATCAGCAGAACGTCGGGGCCCTGTCACCGCTCTGCAACAGCGATCGGTCAGTCCAGGACGAACGCGGCCGCGTAGAACAGGGCCCAGGCGAACCACTCCAGCGTCGCCGCCAGCCGCCACGAGCGGAGCACCGGCCGGCCCGTCCACCGCCGCAGCCCGGACACCTCGAACAGCGCCACCAGCGCGGCCGCGTCCGCCGACTCCGCCCCGGCGCCCCACCGACCGCCCCGCCGCTCGGCGAGCACCTTGCCGCCGCCGTCCGGCCCCGCCCAGGTCAGCTCCACCCGCCCGCGGCGTCCGCAGCCGAAGCGGTAGGCCGACCCGTCCCCGAGGTCGAACCGCACCTCGCGGCGCGACGGCCGCAGCCGCCGGGTCAGCCGGAGCGTGAACGGCCGCGCACCGGCCAGGCACCCGTGCATGTCGGCGGCCGCTTTCCGCCCCTTCCAGCGCAGCCCGGCCGGTGAGGCGTCGTCGATGCGCAGCAGCTCCACCGCGCCCAGCAGCAGACGCCACCGCTCGTGACGCTGCTGCGACCCCGTGCCGGACCTGGTCAACTGCAGCTCGCCGACCGGTGTGCGCACCACGGCGTACCCGCGCTCGGCGGCGGCGTCCGCCTTCCAGCCCTGGCCGTCGACCAGGCGATCGACCGTGAAAGTTCCGTTCCCCATGGCGCAGCAGTCTGCCAAGTCCGAGGGAACGGGCCCCCGGTGGGCCGGTGCCGGACCCGCGGTGGGCCGCACCGGGCCGTCAGTGGGACGAGAACCCGCCGTCCACGAAGAGGCACTGCCCGGTGACGTAGGCCGAGGCGGCGCTCGCGAGGAAGACGGCCGCGCCGGCGAAGTCCTCGGCGAGCCCGTTGCGCCCGACCAGGGTCCGGGCCGCCAGCGCCGCCACCCGCTCGGGGTCGGCGGACAGCCGGGCGTTCAGCGGGGTCATCACGAAGCCGGGCACCAGGGTGTTGACCGTGACACCGTGCGGCGACCAGGCCTCCGCCTGGGAGCGGGCCAGCGACTCCAGCGCACCCTTGGACACTCCGTACGCCCCGCTCTGCACGAAGGCGCGGTGCGCCTGCTGCGAGCTGACGTGGATGATCCGGCCGAAGCCCCGCTCCGCCATGCCCGGGCCGAAGCGCTGCCCCAGCAGGAAGGGCGCCTCCAGGTTGACCGCCATCGTGCGGTCCCAGACCTCCTCGTCCAACTCCCCCATCGGCGGGCGGAGGTTGATGCCGGCGGAGTTGACCAGGATGTCCGGCTCCCCGAACACCCCGACCGCGGCCTCGGCCGCCGCCCGTACCCCTGCCCGGGTCCCGAGGTCTCCGGCCACCCAAGCCGCCTGACCCCCGGCTTCCGTCAACTCCCGGACAGCTTCCACGAGTTCCGCCTCGCCACGAGCGAGGACCACGGTGCGGGCGCCGGCCCCGGCCAGCGCGGCGGCGATGGCCCGGCCGATGCCGGAGCTGCCGCCGGTGACCAGGGCGACGCGGCCGTCGAGGGAGAACAGCTCGGAGAGATAGTCCTTGGCGATCATCCCCGCACCCTACGCGGCCGGCTCGGGCACCTGCCCGGCGACCGGCTCACCCGCCGGTGCCGACGACCACCGTCAGTCGGAAGTCGCCCTCGCCGGGCTTGCAGC
Organism: Streptacidiphilus monticola; assembly: GCF_042658505.1. NCBI lineage: Bacteria > Bacillati > Actinomycetota > Actinomycetes > Kitasatosporales > Streptomycetaceae > Streptacidiphilus > Streptacidiphilus monticola. Next base: position 78,767 of record NZ_JBHSQJ010000049.1, read on the forward strand.
GCCGGGCCTCGCCGCAGGAGCTGCGGTGGTCGGTGACGGTCACCGTCCCGGCCTGGCGGGCGAGGTAACGGGTTGTCACCGTTCCGCAGCCCTGGCCGGGCGGGCAGGTCCCGCCCGGGGCGGAGAGCGGTCGGCCGACCTGCTGGAGCAGCGCGGGCGCCGAGTTCTGCGGGAAGGCCCACTGGGTGCTGTGCAGCACCACGAGCAGCGACCCGCCGACCGGCAGGTGCACGGTGGTGCCGCTCGCCCGCTCGTCGACGGACACCGACGCCTGGGCCGGGCCCGACGCTGACGCGCCGGACGCGGAGGGCGTGGAGGTCGCCGAGGCGGACGCCGACGCGGAGGGGGAGGAAGCAGCCACGGAGGACGAGGCGGCCGCCGGGGCGGACGGGCTCGCGGAGCCGGCCGCGCCGGCACCGGCCGAGCTGGAGGAGGCGCAGCCCGCGAGGGCGACGGCTGCGGTGGCGGCCAGAGGGAGCAGAAGACGCGAGGGCTTCATGGGATCGATCCTTTCCGGGGGTTGGATGGAGCGCACCCGGAAACGGTTCCGGGGGCCGGCAGAGAGCCGACCCCCGGGACTGCTGGTGCGTGTCAGGTCCGTCGGACGGACCCGGTTTCATGACGTCGGGTCAGGAGAGGACCACGTCGTCGTAGTAGGTGTAGGTGGCGTCACCCGCGTAGTTGTCGTCGTGGTTGGCCAGCGTCAGGGTGTAGCTGTGGCCGGCCGTGATCGACGCGTTGACCTGGGTCCACGAGGCGGAGGCGGCGCAGGTCTTCGGCAGGATCGTGGTCGTCGTGCCGGTGGTGTTGTCCTTGAGGGTGGCCGTCGCCCAGTCGTAGGTCAGGGTGTCCGGGCAGGTGCTGTTGTACCAGAAGGACAGCTTGCTGGTGCCGGTCGGCGCGGTGAAGGTCTGCGCGGCCGTGGAGTCGGTCGACGGGTTGGTCGAGCCGAGGCGGGCCCCGTAGCTGCCCGAGTGCGCCGCGGTGCTCAGTGCCGAGGCGGTGCCCGTGCTGGTCCAGCCGCTCAGGCTGCCGGTCTCGAAGCCGCCGTTGGTGACGCCGCCGCCACCGCCGACCGCGTTCTCGGTCCAGGTGAAGGACGTGGAGCCGGAGGCCCCGGTGCCGTCGGTCGCGGTGACCGTGACGCTGCTGGTGCCCGCGGCGGTCGGGGTGCCGGAGACCAGGCCGGTCGAGGAGTTGATCGACAGGCCGGCCGGCAGGCCGGTCGCGCTGTAGCTCAGGGTCTGGCCCGAGGCCGAGTCACTGGCCTGGATCTGCAGGCTGGCCGCCGTGCCCACGGTGCCGGTCTGCGCGCCCGGGTTGGTGACGGTGACCACGTTGCCGTGGTTCAGGATGGCGTGCGAGATGGCGCAGGAGTTGGTGTCGTTCGACCAGCTGGCCTGCTCCGCGAAGGTGCCGGTGCCCATGGTCACGTTGGCCGCGCCACCGGTCTGACCGGCCGCGATCCAGGCGCACTCGTCCGAGTTCTCCTGGCCGTTGTAGGACGAGCCGGAGACGTGGTTGGTCCAGCCGCCCGCCGGGTTCTGGTCCGACATCATCTCGTGCCACTCGTGGCCGAGCGTCATCGTCCAGCCGTCGAGCATGCCCGCCGAGCCGGAGTTGATGAAGTTCGTGCCGCAGGAGGAGCCCTGGTCGATGTTGTAGGGCTGGTTCGAGAACGCGATGTCGCCGTAGGAGGAGGCAGCCGCACCGCCGCTCAGGGTGGTGTCGCCGTTCCAGTCGTGCCAGGCGCAGTAACCGGTGTTCGGGTCCTGGTAGTTGTCCGGGTCGGTGCCGTGCGGCGAGAGCACCACGTAGTAGGCGTCGCGGTTGGCCGCGGCGGTGGTGTTGCCGAAGTGCCCGGCGGCCTTGATGGCCTCCTTGGCCAGCTGGTTGCCGGTTGCGTTGCTCGGCGAGGCGGCAGCGTTGTCATACCAGACGCCGGCCAGCACGCCACCGCTCTGGTACGGGATGAAGTTGGCGTTGGCCGGGCAACTGGTGGCGCCGGTAGCCACGTTGGGTCCGTCGCACCACTGGGTCAGGTCGGCCGACCAGGTCTCGCCGCCGGTGCCGATGTCCTTGAACATCTCCTGGGTGACCGGAGCCGCGCCGTACGGGTCGCCGGAGAAGGTCAGGTCGCCGCTGGAGTTGGTGCTCTGGGTGCCCCACTGGGTGCCGTAGAAGACCAGGTAGACCTTGGAGTGGCCGCTCTGCACGCCGATGCCGTCGACGCCGCCGCCGTAGGACAGGGTCTGCTGGCCGGTGGCCACCGCGTGGGTGACCTTCCAGCCGTGCATCTTCTGGTTGATCTCGACCGTCGGCACCACGCCGTGGCGGTAGCTGTGCTGATAGGCGGGGCTGTACGGGTTCTGCGGCCCGCCGCCCTGGGCGGAGGCGGGGACGGCCGCCAGTCCGCTGACTGCTATGCCGAGGCCGACGACGCTGGTGAGCGCCGCAGCTCTGACGCGGGAGATGCGCATCTGGGGAGAGTTCCTCTCTCGACGCGGACGCCCGGACGAAGCCGAGGGTGAGCGTCCGCTTGCCCTGTGGGGGAACGGCGGCGCAGCACTGCGCCAGACCAACTCGCATGCTCGGAAAGGCGATTGAACTCGTGTCACCACTTGTGGTGGTGTGCGCCGTCCGATGAGTGGGAGCAAAGCAGAGTTGTCGATTCCGGGTCAACAGGCAATTCACAGGAAGTGGGCGACAAACCGACCAGCGAGTGAACATCAGCCGTGGTCAGCGCCCGTTCCACACGCGTAGCCCACCGACTGGCGGTTTCCTGTGCCACCAGCTGGGGGATTGCCCGCGGGACGCCCGCATGGGAAAAGCCGCCCGGTAATTCGGCTGCATGCGCACGAGCCGCTGCAGCCAGGACATCTGATAGGCCGTCAGCATTCCGGCGGCCGAGCGGAACCCGGGTCAAGAATGGGGTGAGAAATCCCGTCCTGCACTTGGCAAGCCGCTGCGGCCCCTCCCGCTGCGCCACGGCGCGCACCCCTCACCGCCCCGAGGGTCTCATCCCTGCCGCGCTCCGACCGGGCCGGCGACCCGTCAGTGACGACCCGTCAGGGACAACTGCTGTGGTCGTCGACGGCGCTGTGGATGAAGCTGTAGCCGA